>NZ_QUBI01000004.1:0-152489 GCF_006493595.1 Apilactobacillus micheneri
TATCAAAATAATAAATGGCAGAGACTATTAAAGAATAATCATATATTTCAATCCATGTCCCGTAAAGGGACATGCTTAGATAATGCTCAAATGGAATCTTTCTTTCATATTATGAAAACAGAAGTCATGAATGTTAATTATGAAACAAAAGATTCGTTAATTAAAACAATGAAAAATTGGATTAAATACTATAATAAATATAGAATTAAAACAAAATTAGGAGGTAAAGCTCCGAAAGAATATCGGGAACTTTACCTCCTAGAAAATAAATAGTTGTTTCGTTTTAAGGGTTCACATCACCTAATGCTTTTTATTATATAAATGTTTTTGTTTTGTAATAACGATTTATACCTAGTGATGTTATAATTTTATTTAAGGGTATATAAATATTTATCTTATTAATGTTATAATACCGAAGATTGGAGTTCAATTTATGAAATTTACTAAAAAAAGACCAAACAATGCTAAGTCACAAGCTAAAAAAGATAAGACTTGGGAAAAATTTAAAAATCAACAAAATAAATTAAGCGCAGATAAGCGTGGCATAAGAAGATAATATACATAAACATGGAGGAAGATTATGCGAAACAAAAATATTGCAAAGGCTTTTCTATCAGTTATGACTGTTAGTGCAGTTATGACTTCTTTTAAAGTGTTAGATGTTAATGCAGATGATAATAATCAATCCAATAATTCTAGTGTGGATGTTACTAATACTAATAATGTAAGCGTTATTTCTAGTGAATTAAATAGTCAAAATTTTTTTGATAAACTTGGTCCATTAGCACAAAGAATTGCTAATAAAAATGATTTATATCCTTCATTATTACTTGCACAAGCAGCTTTAGAAAGTGCTTATGGACAAAGTTCTTTAACCCAAAGCAGTAATAACTTATTTGGAATTAAAGCTACAAATGGTCAAGGTATTAACACCCCAACTACTGAATTTAGTAACGGAAGTAGTTATACAACAAATTCTACTTTTAGTACTTATCCTGATTTATTAAGTAGTCTACAGGGCTATGCTGATTTCCTAAACAATAATATTAGATATTCAAATGTTCATCGATCCATGGCTCCAACAGTTGAGCAAGCTGCTATTAATATTCAAACTGATGGATATGCTACTGATCCAGCTTATTCAAATAAATTAATTTCATTTATTAATCAAAATAATTTAAAAACTTACGATTCTGGTTCAGTTCCATCTAATAACAATCAAGATAATAACACACAAAACAATATTAACAATCAAAACAATATTAACACTCAAAATAATAATTCTAATCAATCACAACCAACACAACCAGCAACACGACCTGAACAACCTAAAAAAGAAAACATTACTAAGTATGTTGGATCAGATGGTAAAGAAACTTTCAAATTATCCAATAAATATAGAACATATAAATTATATAATCATGTAAAGGGAACTACTCGTAATATTAGGTCTTATGGTTGGAATAAATCTTTAAATTCCAGTAAGAAGGTATTTGTTGATTGTTTGGGAATTCGTAATTATGGTAAAAATGAATCTAAATGGTATCGAATTAGACTATCGGATCACTCAAAGAAAAAATATTGGGTATATTCAAAGGCCTTAGAGATGCCTAAAGTTAATTATATTAAAGAAAATAAAGAAGTTACTGTAAATACTAATACTCATAGCAATGTTTATAATCATGTATATAATTCACCATATTTGAGTAAAAAGGTTAAGGAAAATAAGGATTTGGTTGATGACAGCTATCATACTAGTGTGAAAGCCATCATTAATAATGATGGAGTAAGAACAGAATGGTATCGAATCTATATTCCAGGAACTGGTAATGCTTGGATTAAGTCAAAAGATTTATCAAATATAACCAGACATAAAGAATTTAAAAATAATTATAATAACAAGTCTGGATATGCTTACCTTAACAATTATGGTAAATATCGTCTTTATAATGATATGCCAGGGTCATCTAAGAAAGCAAAAGTTACTAATTGGGATGACGTAAAAGTACCTAGTGATTATTTAATTACTTATGATAAATCAGGTGTAAAAGGTAAAGATAACACCAATTGGTACCGTATTAACTTAAATAATAAAAACTATTGGATTGCATCAGGGGCTTTAAAGTTTTAGTTTAGCTTTTTAGTTATACTTTGATTTGATATAATATTCTTGTAGTTTTATAATAAACAATTGAATAAAATTTTAGGAAGTATAAAAATGACAGAAGATTATAAAATTAGGGTTCAAAATGTAACAAAAGAATATGACTTATTTAAAACTCAAGCTGATAAATTAAAATCATTTTTTTCGATTAAAACTAATGTACCTCATTTTTGGTCTTTAATGGGAATTTCTTTTGATGTCAAACCAGGAGAAACTTTAGGATTAATTGGGGTTAATGGTTCAGGTAAATCCACTATATCAAATATAATATCTGGTATTATTCCACAAACTAGTGGTTTTGTTGATGTTAGAGGAGATACATCAATTGTTGCAATTAGTGCTGGTTTAAGAAAAAATTTAACTGGTCGTGAAAATATTAGATTAAAATCCTTAATGCAGGGTCTTACTAATAATCAAATTGATAATATGATGGATGATATTATTTCTTTTGCTGATATTGGTGATTTCGTTGATCAACCGGTTAAAAGTTATTCAAGTGGTATGAGATCTAGATTAGGATTCTCAATTGCTGTTCATATTAAGCCTGATATTTTGATCATCGATGAAGCACTATCTGTTGGGGATGATACATTTTATCAAAAATGTGTTGATAAAATTGCTGGTTTTAAAGCTGAAGGTAAAACCATTATTTTTGTTAGTCATTCTTTAAGACAAATTGAATTGCTTTGTGATCGTGTTGCCTGGATTAATTATGGTGAATTAAAAACTATCGGTAAAACTAAGGATGTTACTAAGAAATATCGTGAATTTACTAAATGGTTTAAAGGTCTATCCAAACAACAAAAAGTTGATTTTGAAACTGATAAAAAGCAAATTCAAAAAGACTTTGATATTAATAAATATCAAAATAAGGTAATTGAAACTGAACAAAAAGAACATCCTGATGAAAAAAGGGTAGCTGCAAAAATAAAGAAACGTTTCTATAGTTCTGTTATTAGTGAAAAAATGCCCAAATTAACGGTTGCATTTACTTGGTTGGTTGTTTTTGCAACTATGTTTTTCTGTTTAGTAAATATTTCTGGTCATTCGATTAGTCATATTGTTAAAAATCCTTCTTCAATTGTAAAACCTTCAAAAACATTGAAGTTACCTGGTAAATTAGAACAGGCATCAGGTATAAAAAAACATCATAAAACTCAAAAAATGAGTGTAAAATAATAAAAAATCCGTTTATGCGGATTTTTTTAGTAAGGAGATATTATGTAATGTCTGAAGAATATAAAAGTGATGAAACATTAGATTTAATTGAACAAATTACTAGGCTAGATGGAAGCAAGTATATGGAAATCAGTAACATGGTGCAGAACGGTCGAGCTGAATTAGCTGCAGAGAAAGGATTTATTAAAGAAGTTAGAATCCTTCAATTAAATATTCCTCATTCTGATCATGTTGCAAATTATGAAGACTATATTAACAAAAATTATACGATGCCAGATGAAAATTTAGATCATTTTGAAGAATGGAAAAAGAACGACGAAATGAAACAAGAAGTTCAAATGATTCTGAAAGAAAATCACGTTGGATAAAAAAGACTGCTGAAAGAATCAGCAGCCTTTTATATTATGTGTCCACTCATATGTTACAGAAAATAATAGCAAGAAAAAATTAAGTAACATTTAGTGGTGAATTTGAATATGTATTTATAATTATAACGTAAATTATTAAGTAGTTCAATGTAAGATTATAGACAATTAGTTATGTTAATATATTAGATAATTATATGTTTTTTTAAGGGAGAGGAGTTATTTGAATTATTTAATTGAACTAATTTTAATTTTAGTTTTTACAATAATATTTGGTAAGCTATTTCAAAAATTTGGTTTACCAGGGGTAGTGGGACAATTAATTAGTGGAGTATTTTTGGGACCATCAATCTTAAATATTGTTCATACTGGATCTATAATTAGTGTTTTTTCAGACATTGGCGTCATTATATTGATGTTTATTGCTGGATTAGAAAGTAATTTAGATCTATTAAAAAAATATTTAAAACCTAGTTTATTGGTTGCAATTTTAGGAATTATAGCACCTATCTTGTTCATGTACATTGCCGGTATTATGCATCATTTTTCTAATGTAGAAAGTTTGTTTATTGGAATTATTTTTGCGGCTACTTCTGTTTCTATATCGGTTGAAGTTTTGAGAGAAATGAAAGAACTAGATAGCGTTGAGGGAATCACTATTTTAGGCGCTGCAGTAGCCGATGATGTTTTATCAATCTTGGCTTTGAGCTTTGCAGTATCTTTCTTTGGAGTTAGTGATGATAATAATACTAATATTATTATCACTATCTTACTTCAAATTGGTTTCTTTATCCTTGTTTATGTTTTATATAAAGTAATTACCAAATGGTTAAATCTTTTTATAAAAAAATTTAATGTAGGAATCGCTGAAATTGCTATGATTACATGCCTAGCGTTCTCTTATTTGGCTGAAGAAACATCTTTAAGTACCATTACTGGAGCTTTTTTTGCTGGTATTATATTTAGTCGTACTGATTTTAAAAAGGATATATCTAATAAATTTGAAAATATTGGATATTCATTATTTATTCCAGTTTTTTTTGCTAATGTAGGATTAAATATGGAGCTAAGCGGGATTGTAAATAATTTATTAATTTTTGTTATATTTACTGTATTAGCAGTTATAACTAAATTCTTTGGCGCAATGTTGGGTGCTAAAATAAGTAAATTCAATTCGATATCTTCAATGGAAATTGGTGCTGGAATGATTAGTAGGGGTGAAGTTGGACTCATTATAGCTGGCATTGGATTAAATGCTCATTTGATTAGTGAAGGTTATTATTCAACTATAATTGCTTCAATAGTTGCTACAACCTTAATAGCACCTATCATTTTAAGAAAAATTATTTTAATAAAGAAGAGATGATACAATGAATTCATTCACTAAGGAAATGTTACTTAATTTAGGATTATTGGTATTTCCATTTATATTTATCATAAGTGGAATAAGTGATTCATCACCGGTCTTATATATTGGTATTATGCTGTTAGGAATTATTTGTATATTGATGGCACCAATATACGTTTATTATTGGTTTAACAATCCTAAGGGCCTTTGGTATCGAAAAACACTTGCTATTGTTTATATTGTTGTATTATTAGCATGTATCAATTCATATATTTTTTAGCAATAAAAAAAGATTTACCAACTTAATGGTAAATCTTTTTATTTACTATTTTTTTCTAGAATGAATTGAATGATATATCTTTCTTTGTACTAAATATTGATCATGTTGCATTGTTATAAATAATGGTGAAGACTCTTCAATTACATTACTGAATTCTAATCCATACCATGAAATAGGAGAAGCAGTAATATTTTGTAAGAATATTCTTCCAGAAATTAGTTGACGATCAAAGGCATTAATTTCAGAATTCAATGCTAAATCAGAAGGTCTTTCATTAATAATAACAAATTTAAAATCACCAACATTACCAGGAACATTAGTTGATGAGTAATGTTGCTTTTGTGGATCAATTACGCCTTGTTCTATTAGGTAATGAACTATTTGATGTAGATAAATACTTACACTTTGTTGTTTTCTAAAACCTAAGTAAAGTTGAATATCTACAACATTCTTAGTATCTAATAAATCAACAGTATAATTACTTTCGTAAGGATTATTAGTTTCATTAACCGTTACAAACCAATAAACTTTGGCACGTTTAGGTTCTTTATCTAGAATAGAATACATAGTACTACGTTTGATTTGATAATCATTCTTGATTTTAGTCATATAAACTAAGTTAGAAGTATACAAAGGAATTGAATCATCATTACTTAATTCTGATAATTGTTTACGATAATCCAATAATGAAACATATTCACTTTCTTTTTCATAATGATCACGACGTTTGTTACCGAAGTACCAAAGAATCATAACCAATAAAATAGAAAGCATAATAATTAGGGTTACATATCCACCATGCACGAATTTAACAACACTTGCTAAGAAGAATGTAAATTCTATTACTGCAAAGAATAGCGCAATGAAAAATGCAAAGACACGTTTAATCTTGGATGACAAGAATTCAAATAATAATAAAGTAGTCATTAACATCGTAATTGTAATTGCTAATCCGTAAGCTGATTCCATCCGTTCTGAACTTCTGAAGAACCATAATACAATAAATGTAACTATACATAAGAACCAATTGACAGTTGCAATATAGATTTGACTTCTTACATTACTTGGATGCTTAACAATCATTCGAGGTAAGAACTTCAAACCAATTGCTTCATCTACTAATGTAAATGATCCTGTAATTAATGCTTGTGATGCAATAATAGCTGCTAATGCCGCAATTGCAATTGCAAATCCACGTAAACTACTTGGTAACATATCATAAAATGGATTTAAATTTTTTAATCCGGCAAATGCAGGATTATGGGAATTTTTAATAATCCAAGCACCTTGACCTAAATAGTTAAGAATTAATGAAATATATACAAATGGCCAAGTACCATATATGTTCTTTTTACCAACATGTCCCATATCAGAATATAATGCTTCAGCACCAGTGGTTGCAAGAAAAATACTACCTAAAATAAAAATACCCGATTTATTAGTAGGGCTAAATAGAATTCTTACAGCATAGATTGGATTAAAAGCCTTTAGAATCATAGGATAATGTAATAAATTAATAATCCCCATAATTGCTAAAAATGAGAACCAAACTAGCATAACAGGTCCAAAAGAATTTCCAATAATTCCAGTCCCAAACCTTTGAATAATAAATAGAACTAATAATACACAAGATGTAATTATTACAACATCTTGTTGGGAATTACTGAAAGAGATGGCCCCAAATGATTGTCCCTTCAAACCTTCAACAGCAGAAGTTACGGTAACCGCAGGAGTTAGAGTACCATCAGCTAAAAGGGCAGCTCCACCAATTAAAGCTGGCCAAACTAACCACTTTGCTCGACGCCTTACTAATGCATAAAGAGCAAAAATACCACCTTCACCGTTGTTATCGGCTTTCATTGTAATTAAGACATATTTCACTGTAGTAATAATCATAAGGGTCCAAATTATTAGTGAAATAGATCCTACAATGTAATCTGGAGTAATGTCAGACATTTTTCCAGCGTCACCGATAATTGCATTCATTACATACAAAGGTGATGTACCAATATCACCATAAACAATACCCAATGTGATTAACATTCCGGCAAAGGATAGCTTATCAAATTTAGCTTTCATAACTAAATCCTCCAAATAAATATAAAATTTTATGTAATTTTTACCTAATAGAATACAACATACCACTAAATAGGCACACTTTAAAGAAAAAGTATAAAATATTAGAATAAATGTTAAATTATATATAAAGATAAAAAATTGCAATTAAAAAATGGGATGAATTTATAAATGAATAAAATTAAAAATAATATTTTTGACGACCCAATACTTAAAATTGTTATCGTAATACTCATTCTAATGTTTTTTATTGGCACTCCTAGAATGAATGATATTAATTTTACTACCATTATATCTTTATTTACTATGATGATGTTAGTTTCAATTATTAAATATCTAAATATTTTAAAATTCTTTAGCAATTATATAATTAACATTTCCCATAGTACTCGACAAATAGTTTCTTTGATGACAATATTTTCTTTTCTGGGGTCCATGCTAGTCACAAATGATATCGCAATTATCACTTTAGTACCTTTATATATAGAAATTGCTTATACACAAAAATTATCAATTCCATATCCGGTAACATTGATTACAATTGCTTCTAACTTAGGTAGTTCTGTAACTCCATTCGGTAATCCACAAAATGTATTTTTATTGTCATATTATCATTTATCAATTAATCAATTTTTTAATCCAGCTTTCATAATTCTATTATTAGGAATGTTTATTTTAGGGTGTCTGGTATTATTTGTAAAAAATAAAAAAATTAATGCAAACGATTTATCAAAAATTAACTTGGATTACAAAAAATGTTTGCCAGTTATTATATTAATAATCTTTATCTTTCTTGGCATATTTGAGGTAATTAATTTATGGATTCCTTTTGCAATAACCCTAATTTATGGAACTTATATTAATCGTTCAACAATTACTGATGTAGATTATTCATTATTACTATCTTTTGTTGGATTCTTTTTGATTGTTGGTATTTTAAGTCGCAACCAATTAGTTATTGGTAGCTTGAATCATTTACTGAATACATCACATCAAGTATTTTTTTCGGGGGCATTAATTAGTCAAATCATTAGTAATGTGCCAGGAGCAGTCTTGATTGCAAAATTTACTAATGATTTTTATCCATTATATTTAGGTGTTAATATTGGCGGATTAGGTAGCTTAGTTGCATCTTTAGCAAATTTATTAGCTTTTAAGCAAGTTCAAGCATATGCAAATAAAAGTAGTTGGCAATTTTTAAAAATTTTCACTTTGAATAATATTATGTTGTTAATATTATCAATAATATTAATCAGTTTTATAATATAGAAACAAATTATTAACGTTTTTTTATAATGTATGTAATAATTTAAATAGTTAATAATTAGAGAGGAATGATTTTAATGTATACAGATCTTAAGGGAAAAGTTGCAGTTGTTACTGGTGCTTCAAAAGGTATTGGTAATGCTGTTGCTACTCGTTTAGCAAATGAAAACATGAAGTTAGTATTTAATTATAATTCTGACGAAGCAGGAGCTCAAAAAGCTGTTGATCAAATTAAGCATGAAGGTGGAGACGCTGTTGCCGTTCAAGCTAATGTTGCTAAAGAAGAAGATATTCAAAAGTTAGTAGATACTGCTGTTGAACATTTTGGAACTTTAGACTTATGGATTAATAATGCTGGTATGGAAAAAGAAGCTCCAACTCATGAATTATCATTAGATGATTGGAACAAGGTTATTAATGTTAACTTAACAGGTACTTTCTTAGGTACTAAAGCTGCTTTAAATTATTTCTTAGATAATAATAAACAAGGTAACATTATTAACATGTCTTCAGTTCATCAACAAATTTCATGGCCACATTTTGCTGACTATGCAGCATCAAAGGGTGGTAGTAAATTACTTACTGAAACAGTTGCTAAGGAATATGCTGAAAAGAATATTCGTGTAAATGCAATTGCTCCAGGTGCAATTAATACACCAATTAATGCTAAAAAGTTTGCTGATCCAAAGACCTATGCAGAAACTGCTGAATTAGTTCCAATGGGTCGTATTGGTAAGCCAAATGAAGTTGCTGCTGCAGCTGCTTGGTTAGCATCTGATGAATCATCATATGTAACTGGTGACACAATCTTTGTTGATGGTGGTATGAAGTTATATCCAGCATTTAATAATGGTCGTGGATAAAATTAAAAATAATCTTATTATATAAAAAAGGTTCACTTGAAGTGACCCCCAAAAGTTGGACAAGAAATTGTTCAATATTTTGGGGGTCATTTTTTGGTTAAATTTAGTTATGAATTTAAATTAAATGTTGTTTTAGAATATCTACAAGGATATGGTTCAACTTATCTTTGTAAAAAATATAATATTGTGAATAATAGTACTGTTTTGCTATGGATTAATATGTATAAAGCTTACGGCTTAAAGGGTTTAATTGTAAGAAATTATGGTAAAGCGTATTCTGGTGAGTATAAAATAAAAGTGCTGAATTGGATGCACACCCACCACAAGTCGTATCCAGAAACAGCACTTCAATTCAATATATCTGCCAGTAGTACTATCTTCACTTGGCAGAGAAGAATGGAGACCAAAGGCATACGATCATTGTACAACAAACGTGGCCGTCCTAAAATGAAGAAAACTAAATCAATCATAAACGCACATCAAAAAGCTTTAGCTAAAAAATATATGGTTAAATATCATTATGAAAAAATTAAAATTGAAAATAATAATAGTAGTCAATTTGTTTGTGTAAACAAACTTATTCATCAATTAAAGAATTTCTCCAAGATCTATATTTTAAAGATTATTGAGTATCCTCGGAGTCTTTATTATTATAATCTTAAGAAAGCTACGCTTTCTTTAAATAAATATGGTATTGAAAAGCAAATAAAAACAATCCTTAATCCATGCCATGAAAGCATGGATTAAGGATTACAATAATAATAGAATAAAAGAAAAACTAGGATACCAATCACCAAATCAATATTTGGGATTAATATCCTAGTAAAAGTTGTCCAACTTTTGGGGTTCACATCAACTGATTATTGGATTCAGTTGAACCTTTTTATAGCGCTTTAAACCCAAAATCTTTGGGTTGTATTAGAACTTCAATAATTGGATATATCATTAAAATTCCTAAAAAGATAAACCCATATTCATATGCGATATTAACACTTACAAAAGTTGATACTGCAGATACAATTACTGAAATAAGTGAAACTCCTAATCCCTGTGCCATGGTCTGTAATACTGAACTTAGAGTATTAGCAGAATTTCTTTCATCCATTGGAATTTCTGAAAAGGTGACCGCATTATAGCAAGTTAGTGCCAAAGATCGGCCACAACCAGATAACAATGCTAATAATGCAATAATTATACCACTTGTATTTGGACGGACTAATGCAATTAATGCAGTACTAATAGCAACGGTAATTAATGCTAAAATTAATGACCATTTATATTTAATTGCTTTAATTATTATATTGGTAAATGGTTTGATTCCGATATTACCTATAAATACAAAAATTACATAGTATCCAGCAGTTAATGCGGACCAATGGAATACAGTTTGTAAATAGATAGTTAATAAATATGGTAATGCACCGACAGATAGCCATAAAAAGGTTCCGCCAGTTTGATAAATTCGAAATGAACTGACTTTTAAAGCCTTTATTTCAAATAATGGTTCTTTTGTTTTTGATAAATGGTATCCAACTAATAAAATCATTAACAAGCCAATTATTACTAAAATACCTGATAACTTCCATAAATGTTTACCATAAGTTGCTATTTCTGCACCAATTAAAATTAGTCCAGATGACATAGCAATCTCAATAAAACCTAACAAATCAAATTTACTGCGTATCTTATTATCATCTTTTTCGATTAATTCATTTCCAATGATTACGGCAATCAAACCAATAGGAATATTAAGCAAGAAAATCCACTGCCAACTAAGATATTTAACAATAAATCCTCCTAACATTGGTGCGATTGCAGGTGCAATTAAAGCAGGCCAAACTAAATAATTGGCCATTTTTAGTAATTGATTAGATGGAGTCTTTTCTAACATAATTAATCTAGCAGTGGGGGTCATTAATGAACCAGCAAAACCTTGTACAAAACGACTGATTAGTAGGAAAGAAAATGTTGGAGCAACGGCATCTCCTAGTGAACTAAGTACAAATAATGAGGTTGCTAACATCCAAGCATTTTTTTTACCAATTCTTTTGGCAATCCATCCACTTAATGGGATGAAAATAGCCATGGTAATAAAATAAATACTAACAGTTAAAGACAATGAATTAGTTGGGACATCCAAACTTTTACCAATATATGGTAGGGCAGTTGTTAAAATAGTTGCATCTAAAAATTGCATAAATAAGCTTGATGCCATTAAAATAGCTACTTTTTTATAATTATTAATATTAAGCCAAATCCTTTCTTCATAATGATAAAAACATATATAATATATTGTATCAGTACTTAAATTTTACTATCAATTATTTAAGTTAAAATAATTATACAAAAATGAGGGATTATCTTTGAAGAAGGTACATAAATTAATTGATTCAACTTGGATTGAATTGGTTGATGCTAACACTAAAGAGGTAGTTAACACAATTGATGATTATAAATTACCTAACATCCTAAAAGGATACATGCTTGATCGACATGAACATTCTCGTTTTGAATATGATTCTGTAAAAAAATATTCAGTTTTGATTGCACGTGCATTGATAAGCGGACAAGATGAAAATGTTGATACTTCACCAGTAGTTGCTGCATTCACTGAAGATGTTATTATAACTAAAAGTGATTCTAGATATCGTGTTAAACAACAAAGTAGTTGTAATAAATTTGATGTTATTTTTAGTATCTTAGAAAGAATTAATAAGCCATACATGAATAAATTAGATGAAATCAACGAAGATGTTGAACATTTACAAGGACTACGTAAAACTGTTAATAATAAACAACTTAATGAAATTGCTATTTTAAAAAATGACTTAGTCTACTTAAAATCATCTACAGCTGCTAATATTATGGCTATTAATCAATTACAAAAATCTAGTGATAATTTTGTAGTTCCAATTACCTTTAATAATCATCAAGATCAGCATATTGATGATGTTGTTGTTGAATATAGTGAATGTAAATATATGTTTGACGTTAATGATGAAATTGTTAGTCAAATTGAAGATACTTACAGTAATATTATTAATAATAATTTAAATGAGACCATGAAAATTCTTACTATTTGGTCTTTAATTTTGGCAATTCCACCAATTATTAGTGGATTTTATGGTATGAATGTTGGATTGCCTTTTGCTAATAGTAGTTGGTCTTGGTTATTTACAGTATTTATTACATTTGCGATCATTTATCTAATGATGCATTATTTAAGAAAGCATCATGATTTATAATTATTTCAAAACAAACTCAGTTTGATTATCTGGGTTTGTTCTTTTTATTACTTGATTTTGATTTTTAGTGTTAATGAATGAAGTAAATAAAATTAATGATATAGCAGTTATTAAAATCAATTTTTTTATTATCCTTTTTTTCATTTAAATCACTTCCATATATTTTTTTATTTATTTTAAATAGAGATACTTAAAAATAACTTAAATGAAAATTAATGAAAGCGCTTTACTAAAATCAATTCCAAATGTATAATAATAAATATGCAAAATGATATATAGCTTTTATTTAACTTTAATTATAAAGAAGTGCATAATTAATTTTGTAATCAAATGAGAAAGAAGTGTTTCTAATATGAGTTTGAATATTTTAATCGGAATACTTCCCGCGTTATTGTGGGGGGTTGGACCTCTAATTGCCACTAAAGTTGGTGGTCGTCCAATTGAACAAGTTATGGGTACTGGATATGGACAAGTTATTGTTGGACTAATAATTTATGCATTTACTAGACCATCAATCTCTTTCCAAGAATTTTTATGGCCTTTCTTAGGTGGAATGGCTTGGTCATTTGCTCAGTTTACTCAATTTAGTTCTTTCCAAAAAATGAATGTTTCTTCAGCAATGCCTATTTCAACAGGATTGCAATTAATTGAAATCCCATTATGTGGTGTTATTTTTTGGGGTGAATGGGGATCTCTTGATGCTAAAACAATTGGTTTTATCAGTATCGCTCTATTAATCATTGGAGTATTTTCTACTAGTTACGTTGATAAATCAGTTTCTAGAGTTAAGATGGATTATAAAGCTGGTATTCCATTGTTACTTATTGGATCATTAGGTTACACAGCTTGTTCTGTATTCCCTAGAATTCCAAATGCTTCTGGAATTGTTGGATTACTACCTCAAACAATTGGTATGTGTTTAGGTGCTATTGTTATTTCATTTATAATGAATGGTAAGAGTAGTGTACAATTAATGAAATCTAAGTTTACTATTAAGAATGGAATTATTGGACTATTAGGTGGTTTAGGTACCTTGGCATACTTAACCTCATTAAGTCTAAATGGTGTTGCAACTTCATTCCCATTAACTCAGATGAATGTTGTTGTTTCAACACTAGGTGGTTTATTAATCTTAAAAGAACACAAAAACAGAAAAGAATTATTATTCACAATCGTTGGATTGATTTTAATTGTATTTGCTGCCGTTATGATTGGTAGATTATCATAATTTAAATTATTTATAAAAAAGACTGATTTTTATGATCAGTCTTTTTTGTATTGGAATATCATTAAAAAAATATTAATTTATTTTAATTGTTATGTTATTATTATTCATAATATAAGAATGAATGGAGTGAAGTATTATGGATTTTAAGTTTTCAAATCGCGTACCCAAACACAACAATGATGTGGTAGGTGAAATTTTAAAGGTAGCTGGGGATCCTAAAATTATTTCATTTGCTGGAGGCCTACCTGCTCCAGAATTATTTCCAGTAAATGAAATGAAAAAAGCATCTGACAAAGTTTTTGAAAAACATGGCCAAGATGCTTTACAGTATACTGCATCCATTGGTAATTCGAAATTAAGACAATTAGTAGCTAAGCGAATGTATTCTCATAAACATATTAACTGTAAATCATCAAATATTTGTATTACTACTGGATCCGAACAATCTATTGATTTAATTTCTAAGATGATGATTAATCAGGATGATGTGGTTTTAGTTGAAAAACCTACATATCTATGTGCATTGGATGTATTTAGAAGTTATGGAGCTAAAATTGTTGGTGTAGATATGGACGAAAATGGAATGAAAATTGATGTTCTAGAAGCATCCTTGAAAAAATATCCAAATGCAAAGCTTATTTATACTATTCCCAATTTTCAAAATCCAACTGGACGAACAATGCCTACCAACCGTAGGAAAAATGTCGCTGATTTAGCAAGAAAATATGATGTTATGGTAATGGAAGATGATCCATATGGTGAAATTCGTTATTCGGGAAAATCTATTGATCCAATTAAACATTTTGATAAAGATGGGCATGTCATCTATATGAGTACTTTTTCTAAAATATTGGCTCCAGGAATGCGCTTAGGTTGGATTATTGCTGATGAAAAATTTGTAGATATGTTTGTTGTAATGAAGCAATCTGCAGATTTGCATTCAGATAATTTATCCCAATATATTGTTGCTCAGTATATGGAGGATAATAACTTAGATCTTCATATTCAAAGAATTCGCGATGCTTATCATCGTCGTGCATCAATGATGTTAAAAGAAATTGATAAACAATTTCCAAGAGGTGTTAAGCATAGTAATCCAGAAGGCGGGATGTTTATCTGGGTTGAAGTACCTGGCAATATTAATACTATGGAATTATTTAAGAATTGTGTTAAACATAATGTTGCTTTTGTTCCAGGAGAACCATTTTATCCAGATGAAATTATTCCAGGAACTTTTAGACTAAATTTTTCTAATATGAAAGATGACCAAATTCATGAAGGAATTCATAGAATGGCTGATGCTATCACTGAAATGATGAAAAATAATATGTAAAATAAAAAGGCCTAATATTAGGCCTTTTTTTATGAAATTTTTACCAAAGGTTTAAAGTAGGTCCAATCATATAAATACCAAACATCATAACTATTAAGCAACAAATAATAACCAACCATTTATAAAATCCATGCATTTTGTATTTATTTGGGAGGGCTTTATTTTCTAACATTAATAAAAATCCTAATACAATTGGAGTCATTAAGGCATTTAATACCTCGATAAAAATAGTAATATCAATCATATTTTGCATAAATAAGACCATAATACCGCTAATTAAAAATACAGATACATATATTAAATAAAAATATAAATTTTTACGACTTATTTTGTAATTTAAACTATGAGGAACGTTTAAGACTTCAGTAATTCCCCAGGTACCAGCTAATGCTACAACAATGGCTGCGACAAAGGCACCACCAATAATACTTAGTCCAATTATGATTTTTGCTGTGTTGATACCAGAAAAGTTTCCTAATCCACTAGCTAAATCTGCGACTGAGTTTAATTTTATTATGTTATTTTTGTTTGCTACTATTGCAGCAAATAAAATAATATATCCAATCATAATTGCCTGAGTGATGATGGTACCAATAGCTGTATCATATTTTTCTTCTTTAATCATATTAGGTTTTAATTGTTTATCAATAACAGCACCTTGTTGATAAAATATCATCCACGGCATAATTACTGCACCTACATTCGCAGCAATTAAGTATATGTAATTTAGATCATTTATTGGGAGTTTAATAAATCCGTTTATAATTTGACTTGATGAAGGGTGGACGAAAAACAAACCAATAATAAATACTAATTCGAAAAGGCCAACAGCAATTCCAATATGTTCTACTTTTTTGTAACTGCCATTTAATCCAATTAATGATAATAGAATAATTGCAAATGGAACTGTTACCCATTTAGAAATGCCAAATAATTCACCAACTCCAGCAATCCCTATAAATTCAGTTATTAAAGCGCCAATCACCGATATAAATAAAGTTACGGCTGACAAGTAAGCCCATTTTTTACCAAAATGTTCACGGATTAACTCACCATGCCCTTTTTTAGTAACTATACCTAATCTAACAGTCATTTCTTGTGCCATATATAAAATTGGGATTAAAATAATTTGTGGCAAAATCATAGAATATCCATATTGGGCCCCAGATTGAGCGGCAGTTATTAAGCAACCAGCATCAGTATCTGCTAACATAACAATTAATCCGGGACCAAATATTTTAAGCCATCTTTTTATTTTCATATATTTTTTACTATTTTGTGATTTAATTTCTTCGATATGTAATCGCTCCTAAAAAAGACTAGAGTTACATTTTATCATTTAAAATTTCAGTTAATGAGTCTTTATCTGACTATATTTATGTGATATAAATCTTATTGATATATATTACCAATTATATTTTTATGAAAGGAGTAATGAAATTGTCTAATATAATTAAAATCCTTGAATCAAAACAAAATTTACTTAAAGTAACATATCGTGGTGAGTTTGGTTATTTTTTTCCTTCTACGAATTTAGTACAAAATAATACCAAAATTAAATCCTTTATAGATGCAAAAACAGAATTATTAGAACAATTAAAAATCAATAATATTATGACCGTTCCAATTGAATTTGATATAGACAATGAATTATTTGTTATTCAATTGATTAATTATAATTTTAAAGAATTAGGTGTTTTTAGTATTAATAATTTAGGCAAAATAAAAGAGATAACAGATTATTAAAGTATCTGTTATCTCTTTTATTGTATTAAAAAATTAGAATGGTGCGTTTCCTGGTTCACGTGGGTAAGGGATTACATCTCTGATGTTTTCCATACCAGTTACATACATAACTAGTCTTTCAAATCCAATACCAAATCCAGAATGCTTAATTTCACCATATTTTCTTAATTCAGCATACCAAGCATATTCTTCAGGTTTTAAGCCAAATTCATGAATCTTTTGATCAAGGACATCTTCACGTTCTTCACGTTCACTTCCACCAACGATTTCACCAATTCCTGGCACTAAACAATCAGAAGCAGCAACTGTCTTACCATCATCGTTATCACGCATATAGAATGCTTTAATATCGCGAGGATAATCAGTTAAGAAAGTAGGGCGTTTATAAATTTCTTCACATAAGTAACGTTCATGTTCAGATTTTAAATCCATACCCCATTTGACCGGAATATCGAACTTTTCACCAGATTCTTGCAATAACTTGATTGCATCAGTGTAAGTTACACGAGCGAATTCTTTACCGGCAGTACTCTTTAATTTTTCAATTAATCCAGGTTCGACATTTTTGTCTAAGAAGTTTAATTCATCTTTAGCATGTTCTAGAAGGTAATTGATAACATATTTTAATAGACCTTCAGCACAATCCATCATACCTGGTAAGCGAGTGTATGCCATATCTGGTTCAATCATCCAGAATTCTGAAGCATGACGAGGAGTATGTGAATTTTCAGCTCTAAATGTAGGACCAAAAGTATATACATTCTTAAATGCCATGGTAAAAGCTTCTTCTTGTAATTGACCACTAACAGTCAAATTAGTAACAGTTTTGAAAAAGTCTTTTGAATTATCAACATTACCTTTATCATCTTTAGGTAAATTATTCATGTCTAAAGTGGTGGCACGGAACATTGCTCCAGCACCTTCAGCATCACTACTAGTAATGATAGGGGTATTAACATATACGAAATCATTGTGTTGTAGATATTCATGAACAGCGAATGCTGCTAATGAACGGATACGGAATACAGAGTAAAAGGTATTAGTTCTTGGACGTAGATGAGCAATTGTTCTTAAGTATTCAAAACTTTGTTTCTTCTTTTGTAATGGGTAGTCAGCATTGGAATGACCAACTAATTCTACTTTTTGTCCATGAATTTCAAATGCTTGTTGAGCATCTGGAGTTTTAACAAATTCACCTTCAACAGTAATTGTTGAGGCAATAGGTAATTTACTAATTTCTTCAAAGTTAGGGTTATCTTTTTTCAAGATAATTTGAGCACTTCTAAAGCATGAACCATCATTTAATTCAATAAAACTAATATTCTTTGATCCACGAATAGTTTTTACTGAACCTTCAAGAGCAACTGTTGATTTGTCTTCGATGTCTTTGTTATATAAATCAATAACGCTTAGTTGTTGCATATAAATTACACACCTTTCTAATTTAATTAAATACAATAAAATAAAAAGAGCCTTCATCCATCAAAGGACGAAAGCTCTTTTCCGCGGTACCACCTAAAATGCCTTTTTTAAATAAGGCCACTTTTTCATATAACGTATGAAAAACGTTTATTCCTACTTAAGTTTCGAAATAAAAACAAATAGGTGTTATTCCTAAATAACAATATTATTAAGCTCTCACTATCCTTAACTCGCTAAAAATTTGTAGTTTAGTACTCATCCATATTTATAGTATTTAATATATAAACTTATTAACAATTAAATATTAACACTAAATGGTAAATATATACAATACTATTTCTTTCAAATTTATTATGAGTTGACTTGTTAGGAAAATAAGAATTATACGATTATAATTTAATTATAATGAAATAAATTGAGGAGATTTTTAGAAATGTTAGTTTCTACTACTGAAAACATTGGCACCAACTATGAAGTGCTGGGAGAAGTATTTGGTGTAACTACACAATCAAGAAATCTAGGCAGTAATATTGCAGCTGGTCTAAAAAATCTTGTTGGTGGAGAAATTAAAGGATATACCCAAATGCTACATAATTCTCGAGAAGAAGCTATTCAGAGAATGAAAGATGAGGCAAAAGGTAAGAATGCAGATGCCATTGTTATGATGAGATTTGACTCTGGATCGATTGGTAATGATATGCAATCAGTTGTTGCATATGGAACAGCAGTTAAATTTATTCAGTAATGTAAAATGAATAATATTTAGCTATAAATTATATGATTAATAAGTTATAATATCTGCGAGGTGATATAAAATTATGAAAATATTTTTGCATAGGTTTATATCTTGTTTACCTTATTATCAATTAAAGTAGTTTTAATAATATTATTTTAACTATATTAAATTTGAAAAGGTAGATATAAATGAGTGATAAAGAAAACTATCAATTAACCGTTGATCAAATAATAGAAAAATATAATATTAAAGATATAAAAGCTGGTTTGAATGATGAGCAAGTTCGTAATCAGTTAGACAAAGATGGGCTAAATAAAATTGAAGTTGCAAAAGAGCCTAAATGGAAACTATTTGTGCGCCAATTTAATAATATGATTATTTATATTTTAATAGTGGCAGCATTAATTACTTTATTGATGAGTCATTACTCTGATGCTCTGGTTATTGCTTTAGTGGTAATTATTAATGCGTTAATTGGATATTACCAAGAAGCAAATGCCTCTGAAGCTTTAGAAAAAATTAAACAAATGCTATCAACAAAAGCAACTGTTTATCGTAATGGTATTCGTGATGATATTTCTGCAGAGCAGTTAGTAGTTGGTGATGTGGTTTTCTTAGAAGCAGGTGATAATGTACCTGCTGACTTAAGAATCTTTGATGCTGATAATTTAAGGATTCAAGAAGCAGCACTAACTGGAGAACCTGATTCAATTGAAAAAATTGAAGATGTTATTGATAATGATAAAACACCGCTAGCTGAAAGAAAGAATATGGCATATGCATCAACCTCAGTCACATCTGGTAGTGGTAAGGGAATCGTTGTTGATACTGGTGCTAACACAGAAATTGGTAAAATTTCTTCTGAAGTAAGTAATACCAAGTCTAGAAAATCACCATTAATGATTGAACTAGATAAGTTAGGTACCCAAATTACTTATGTAATTATAGCGGTTTCAATTTTGCTATTTATACTAGGTCTATTTATGGGAACCTATTCATTGTCGGTATTATCCTTAGCAGTCGTATCGATGCTAGTGGGAGCTATTCCTGAAGGACTACCTGCAACAACATCTGTTGTTCTTGCAATGGGTGTTAGTGATATGGCTAAGAAGAAACATACTATCATTAAATCACTTCCTGCGATTGAAACATTAGGATCAGTTGATGTCATTGCAACCGATAAAACAGGAACGCTTACTAAAAACGAAATGACTGTTAAAAACATTATCATTAATGATAAAAATTATACAGTTACTGGTGATGGATATGATCCTAAAGGACATATTCAACTTAACGGTAAAAATATTAAAATGGATTCTAAAATGAAATTGTTTTTAGAATCAGGTTATGAAGCAAATGATACTGTTTTAACATATGAAAATAACAATTGGGAAATTAATGGTGAGCCAACTGATGGGGCTTTCTTAACTTTGTACCATAAGGAATTTAATTATCCTAATCATGCTAATTACCAAGAAGTTGATACATTACCATTTGATTCTGATTATCGTTACATTGCTAAGCTAGTTCGTGATGAAAATGGTCAAAAGAAGATTTTTATTAAAGGGTCTCCTGATAAATTATTTAATATGACATATAAAAATGATAGTTCATTTGATGAAACATATTTAAATAATCAAATTAATGACTTATCTAAGCAAGGAAAACGTGTAATTGCTGTTGGATATAAAGATGTTGCTGATGATGTAAATGAAATCACTCATGAAATATTGAATGAAGGCATTACATTCTTAGGTTTAGCGGCTATTATTGATCCACCAAGAGAAGAAGTGATTCAAGCACTTAAAGAAATGAATTCAGCTGGCGTTCGTTTAAAGATGATTACTGGTGATAATCCAATGACTGCTAAAGCTATCGGTGAACAATTAGGCTTGGCTGACCAGATTAGTGCAGTAACCGGTGCACAATTAGATGAAATGTCTAATGAACAATTTAAAGATGCAGTATTAAATAACCAAGTATTTGCTAGAACAACACCTAAAAATAAAATGGATATTATTCAGGCTCTTGAAGATGCTGGCAAAGTAACTGCTATGACCGGGGATGGAGTTAACGATGCACCAGCTTTAAAAAAAGCCGATATTGGTGTAGCAATGGGAATAGAAGGTACCGATGTTGCTAAAGATTCTGCCGATATGATTCTGACTGATGATAATTTCAGTACAATGGCGGTAGCTATTAAAGAAGGTCGTCGAATTTATGACAATATTAAGAAGAGTATTTTATTCTTATTACCAACTTCATTTGCTGAAGGGTTGATTATCGCATTTACGATTTTGATGAATAAAGACATGCCATTACAACCAACGCAATTGCTTTGGATTAATATGGTTTCAGCAATTACCATTCAATTTGCTTTCATTTTTGAACCAGCAGAAAATGGAATTATGAAACGTAAGCCTCGTAATAATCAAGATAGCCTATTAAATAAACATGATGTTTTTCAAATGATTTATATTTCATGTTTGATTGCGATTATGGGGATTCTAGTATTTGAATGGTTAACTGGTCATGGATATGCTGAGTCAGTTGCAAGCACAATGGTCGTTAATGTGGTAGTATTTGGTAAAATATTCTACTTGTTTAACATTCGTACTAGTAAACCAGCAATATCTAAAGAACTATTTACCAATATGAAAGCTTTCTGGATTATTGGTTTAATGATTGTATTACAATTAATCTTGACTTATGTTCCATTTATGCAATCATATTTCTATACTGCTAATATTAGTTTATTAGACTGGTTAATAATTATTGCTTCCGGAGCTGTAACATTGATTGTTGCAGAAATTGGAAAAATGATTCGAATGCGTTTAAAATAATTAAATAGTTTATTATTAAGTAACTGCTGTTCATTAGTGGTTACTTTTTATATTTTAAGAAGGGATAATTTTAGGTTGTCAAAAATTAATAGAAATTTATTTGGACTATTTATAATCATTTTGATGATTCTTACTGCAGTGATATTAAATAATAAAGAAATTATTGTTCCAGAAATGGCAGCATTAACTGTTGGAACATTAGTTTATCAAAATAGTAATTGGATTTACGATCCTGTAAAAGTATGTATTTCACCGTCATTATCAGCTGTTGCAGGATTTATAGTAAACCAATTTCAAATTATCTATGTTGCAAAAATATTATTGGTATTAATATTAGTGTTAATTTTGCTTAAGTTTATTAAATCTGTTCTAGCGCCGTCATTTGCTACCGGACTATTACCAATTATTATTGATAGTCATGAACTTGATTTCATATGGATTGTATTTATATTAACTTTTATTCTTGCGATATTTGTTTGGATGCAGAAAAAGTATAAGGATTCAAATGTACCTTTAATTATGAATTTTAATGGAATTGGAACTTTTTTATTAATATCCATAATATGGATTATATTAGTAATGATATTTAATAAGCCCCATATGGCAGCTATTCCACCAGTTTTGGTAGTCTTTTATGAAGTTATCCAAAAAGATAAATATGAATTTAATACTTTGTGGAGACATATATTAGCATTGTGGCTATCAGCATCATTAGGGATGATTATTCATACTTTTATTTATTCTTGGATCGTTGTTATACTTATCTCTTTGCCTATGGTGTTCGCTATTTTAAAAATTTTGCATATAAAATTACCAGCTAGCTATGCTTTTCCATTATTAGCACTAGTTTTACCTAAAGATATGTTTTTCATTTTACCTATTTTTTCTTTATTAGCCTCTACTTACTTTTTGGGTAGTGTTTGGTTGTACAAAAATATTTTTATAAAATAGTCCATTAAATAACTTTACTGAACTTTTATTATTTATTTTGATATAATTATTAAACAAACAGGGAGGTATTTATAATGAAAGAGTTTGACTTATATGTAGTTCGTCATGGACAAACTTATTATAATATATATCGTAAAATGCAAGGTTGGAGCAATACTCCCTTAACTAAACAAGGAATTGATGATGCACAAAAAATTGCGGATAAATTATCTGGTGAAAAATTTGATGCAATTTATTGTAGTGATATGGAAAGAGCTAGATATACAGCAAAAACTATTTGTGATAATAATCTTTATCATTCAAATACTGACAACATAGTTGATACTCCATTATTGAGAGGAGTATTTTATGGTTCTTTTGAAGGTAGTAATATTGATACAACTAATTATACTTTAGCTGCTTCTAATAAATTTGATTCTTATTCTAATATGGTTAAACAATTAGGATCAGATGGAATAAAAGATGCTTTTCATGAAATGGATCCTTTCCATCAGGCAGAAAATAGTAAAGATTATTGGAAACGTTGGGATAAAGGACTCCAGGAAATTATAGATGATCCTAATATTCAAAATAACGGTAAAGTATTGTTAGTTAGTCATGGACCAGCAGTACTTAGTTTAGTTGATCGTTTTGCTAATGGTAAGTTTGATGTTAGTAAAAGACCAGAAAACGGCAGCTTAACTAAATTACACTTTACTTCGGACGGACATTTTGAAGTGACTGGATATAATATCAAATAAATATTGACTATTACGTTAAGTCATAGAAGATAATGAACTTGTTGGAGGAAATAGTACTATGAAATATTCAACAAAAGAAATAGCTGAAATGTCCGGACTAACAGTTAGAACTTTACATTATTATGATGAGATAAATCTATTAAGCCCTAAAAGATCATCGAATAATTATCGTGTATATGATTCAATTAATGTTGTAATTTTGCAAAGAATACTTTTTTATAAAGATCTAGGATTTAGTCTTAATAGAATAAAGGCCATTTTATCTTCAAGTAATTTATCTTTTTATGATGAACTGCAAACACATCTTAATCATCTATTAAATAAAAGGGAAAGTATTGATAACAAAATTAAAATGATTAAAAGGGTCCAGAAGGAGAATACAAGTATGAGTGATAATGAAAAATTATCAATTTTTAAGCAAAATCATATTAATAATAATGAAAAAAATATGGTAAGGAACTAAGACAAAATTATGGAGATGATTTTATGGATTCATTTAATCAAGATTTTTCCAATTTGCCAGATGGAAACATAAAAGATTACAAAAATATTGGTAATAAGATAATTACTTTATTAGGTAATAGTGTGAAAAATGATGATAGCAATGATAAATACATATTTGATCTACACAAGAACTGGTTAAAGTTAATTAATAAGAATTATAGTAATGATTATCATAAGTATATGGCTAAACTTTATTTAAATGATAAAAGATTTACTGATTATTATGATTCTAAACCAGGTATAGGTGCTGCTAAAAAACTAAGTTCTATTATTTATAATTATTTGTCATAAATTTATAATCAAGATTGATGAACGAAGTGATATTGCAAAGGCTAAAAGAGCAGCTAATAAATTTATTAAGCAGAGTAGGGATGGCAAATTAAGTTACTTAGCAGGAGCTAAAATAATGCTTAAATATTTCTACTTTACGCGTTTCTCAATTGATGAGGGAGAACGGATAGCAATATATGTAAACAATAAGGAAAGCCCCCAATATGGTTTATATACGCGTAATTATGATTACTTAAAACGTATTATAAATGCTATTATAAGGGCATTCATGAAGTGTTAGAAAAGTTAGAGATGATGGTGGTTAATGTTAAAAAACCAGAACACACCAAAGACTTAATTCCAGTTGGTAATGGAATCTTTAATTTAAAAACTAAGAAATTGGAAGATTACACTCCAGAACATGTGTTTTCTAGTAAAGTCAGTACTAACTATGATCCAAAGTATAACGAAGTTGAAAACATCCCTAAAATAGATAATTGGACCTTGGATGATTGGCTTAGTAATTTATCCAAGGACGAACAGGGACGACCTGATGACCAGGTATTTCAATTATTATGGCAGGTGTTGGCTGATTCTTTAAATGGTAACTATACCAGGCGTAAGGCGATATTATTGAATTCTGAACATGGTAATAGTGGTAAGGGGACCTTTCAATCTTTAATTACCAACCTTGTAGGAGAGCACAATGTAGCCACCTTAAAGGTAAATGAGTTTAGTGAACGCTTTGCGATGTCCAGACTGATGGGTAAATCAGTCTGTATTGGGGATGACAATCCGAATGGGTATATCCGTGATAGTAGTAATTTTAATAGTGTTATCACAGGGGATGTTGTTAATATTGAGTACAAGGGGAAGGATAGTTTTACCACTCAACTAACGCCCACGGTAATCCAATCTTTCAATGGTTTGCCACACTTTAGCAATAAGGGTGGAACATAATACCGCAGAATGCTGATAGTTCCATTTAGACAGCGTTATAAGGGTAATAATGATAACTGGAAAATTAAGGACGTTTATTTGAAAAGACAAGACGTTTTGGAATATACATTGTTTAAAGCATTGAACGTTTATTCTGATTTTGAAAAGTTTATCACTCCGGATATATCAAAACATGCATTGAATAATTTTGAAAAAGAGAATGATCCGATTAAGGAATTTGTAGAAGAAGAATTTATGAAGTGGAATATTCATAAATTGACTACCAAGTCATTATATATTGCATATACTCGTTATTGCAGTGAAAATGGATATTCTTCTACTTCTCGTAGTAAGTTTGTTAGACAAATTCAAACCTTGCTACCAACTTATAAAAAGGGTGCTGTACGCATCCCTAATGGAGAGTACCAGGAGTTGATGGATAAAGTACAAGACACGCCTATTCAATTGTTAAAGGGGGTTGGGATGCCATGGTAATCCAATTCAATGTTTTTATTGTATGTAAATAGAGCACTCATTATTGAGTGCTTTTTGTATACTATGATACATATTTGAATTAATAAATAACTGTCGTAAACTGATTATTAATTGGCGCATATAAACATTATATAAATAACCAATAATAAATATAATATTTATATAAAGGAGGAAGCGAATATGAAAAATAATGTTGTTTTTATAACGGGTGCAAGTAGTGGAATTGGATACTCAACCGCTAAAATATTAGCAAACAATGGATATAAAGTTTATGGAGGAGGTAGAAGATTAGATAAATTAAATTCATTAAAAGAATTTGGAGTTACTCCAATTAAATTAGATGTAACTGATAATTTCTCAAGAAATAAGGCAATTAATCAAATAATAAAAAAAGAAGGCACCATTGATGGACTAATTAATAATGCTGGTTATGGATCATATGGAGCATTAGAAAACGTTTCAATTGAAGAAGCAAAAAAGCAAATGGAAGTCAACGTTTTTGGTATGATTGAACTAACAAAATTAGTACTTCCATATATGAGAAAACAAAAATATGGAAAAATTATAAATATTTCTTCTATTGGTGGAAAAATGGTTAGTTACTTTGGTGGCTGGTATCATGCTAGTAAATATTCAGTAGAAGCCTTAAGTGATGCATTAAGAATGGAAACTAAGAAATTTGGTATAAAAGTAGCAATAATAGAACCTGGTGGTATAAAAACTAATTGGGGAATGATTGCAGCAAATCAATTAATCAATTCTTCTAAAAATACCGTGTATCAGAAAGAAGCTTTAAAAGCCGGCAATGGAATGAAGAAACAATATAATGGCAATGGACTTTCAAGTCCTAATGTAGTTGCTAAAAAAATTCTTAAAGCAATGAATAAAAAGAATCCAAAAACACGTTATGTAATGGGAACAGCAGCAAAATCTGGTGTAATAATGCATGCATTATTACCAACTAAATTATTTGATTTTATTATGATGCATGTATCTTAAAATAATAAACTAAAGAAGGAATTATAGAATGAAAAATTATATATTAGATGGTCAATATATAAAATATTTTAATTTATTAGGAATAGATATAAAAAAAGTCATTAATCAAATGCATTTACCATTCAATTTTTTTAATCAAGATAACCCATCTTTAAGTGAAAAAAAATATTATATGTTTATGTCACTTGTAGGAGAACAAATAAAGAATGAACATGTCCCAATCAAATTAGCTACTTATGATAATGTAGAAACATTCTCACCAGCAATATTCACATCGTATTGTAGTAAAAACGGTGAATCATTTATCACAAGATTATCACAATATAAAAGATTAATTGCTCCAATTAAATATATATTAGATAAAAATAAAGATAATTTTGAAATAAATATAGAACCAAGCAACATAGCATTAAGAATACCATCTTTTCTATTAGAAATAGAATTCATTTTTTTAGTCCATGTAATTAGAAAAGCGACTAATAAACCTATAAATCCTAAAATGATTATTACAAACTATGATTTTAGTAAATCATTCAAAAAATATATGTCATGTAATATAGTAAAAGGAAACTTTAATAAAATCATATTCTATAATAATGACTTAAAAGTTCAATTTAATAGTTATAATGAAAATATGATTAAATTCTTAGAACCTATTCTATATAAGAATTTAAATGATTTTGAAACAGATAATAGCTATAAATCTCATGTACAGACAACTCTAATTAATTTATTGCCTGCTGGCAAATGTGCCATTGAAGATGTAGGTGATAAATTAAATATAAGTACTAGAACTCTTCAAAGAGCATTAAAAAAAGAACATACTACTTTTAGAGAGCAATTAAATCACACAAGAAAGATTCTAGCCGAAAATTATTTACAAAACACTAACATGAGTAGTTCAGACATAGCATTCTTATTAGGTTATCAAGAAATCAATTCTTTTTTACGAGCTTTTACTGTTTGGACAGGAAAAACTATTTTAGAATACAAAAAACAAATTGATAAATAGCATTTGGCATAAATTAACATTTTATTGTCATGGAATGATGTTACAAAAATAATATAATTTTTATAAAATATCTTCTGTAATATTAAATTACAATTTTTTACAGGAGGTAATGTTAATGAATCGTCCATATGTGTTTTGCTATATGGCACCTTCCTTAAATGGAAAAATCAAAGGATCATATAGAAAAAAATTAGAAGAAGAAAATAGTGATGCAACAAAATTATTTTATGTAGAAGGATTTACCCCTGAAGGTCGCTATGGTGATAATCAAGGTGTAATGTGTGGTAGATTAACAACAGATGAAAATCTAACAAAATTCAAAAAGCCAGAATTAGATACAAATGCTGAAATTGTAAAAGCTGGGGATTTTATCGCAAAAGATATTAATTTAGATAATAAATTTTATATCTCAGTTGATCCTAAGGGAAAAATAGCTTGGCAAAATAGTACTATTAAATTTGGTAATTTAACAAATAATATTATAGAAATCATTACCAATGAAACAAGCAACGAGTATAAATACTTTTTAAGAAGGAAAAACATTTCATATATCATTGCTGGTGATAAAAATATAGACTTTGAGACCGCTCTAATGAAATTAAAACAATTATTTAAAATTGAAAAATTGATGCTTGGCGGTGGCGGTATCTTAAATTGGTCACTCATACAACAAAATCTTTGTGACGAAATTAGTTTGCTAGTTATGCCAACAGCTGATGGAAGTCCCGATACCCCATCTTTATTTCAATCCAAAGACGGTATGTCTGGTGATAAACCAGTAAGCTTTAATTTAAAAACAGTTGAAAAAAAAGGTAATATAGCTTGGTTAACATATACTATAAATAACAATAATAATTAAACTCATAAACTAAATTCTTTATATGCTTATAATAGATAAAATGAAACAAATGAACCTCTAAAGTTAAACAAATATTTTAAACCGCCTTACAAAAGTTAGACATTTAAAACTAACTTTCGTAAGGCGATTCATTTTAAAGTAGTCTTTTTAATTCCCATATTCCAACGACATTTATTTAATGGATACCGTATTGGTTACCATTTATTTGTTTTATTTATTGTTAATAAAAATAAAAAAAGCTGCTATAATCAGCGTTCATAACGCTTATTATAGCAGCTTTTTACTAACTTATGGAGTCGGCGGGATTTGAACCCGCGTCCGAGCATATCGCCATTCGAATTTCTACGCTCATAGGAGTATTATTTGAATTTCACTAATCAAAACGCCATACACCAAGGCTGTCATGATTAGCTAACCTGATTAATCTCTTCTACCAACTTCAGGTTTGAGTTGAATAGCGTAACCTATTTCATATAAAACCCAATGTTAACCCATAGGTGAAGCTAAATCGGATTGCTACAAGCGCTTATTAGGCAGCCATCATAGCAGGTTTTAAATTAGTTTTTGCAGTTATAATTTAGAAAACTGGACGGTTTTGCGTAGACGCCGCTACGTAACGCCATTCGAATTCGAACTATACCCGTCGAATCCATAACGACCCCAAAACTTACATAATTAATTTTACCATATTATACGATTGTGTAAAACATTTATAATTCTTAGCATAAAATATTAATAAAACTAACTAATTATTGTTATAATTAATGTATTGAGGGTGAATTAATGAAAGCAAATGCAATCGCAAGTGAAAGAATAAATCCTTTCTACGTGAGGTTGAAACATCTCAAAATGGAAAAATGGTACGTTAATGAAATGCAAGAGGCTAAAAGTAAGCGTTGTCCATTTTCCAAGGAAAATAATTATAATAAGTTAGAAATAGATAAAATAGGATTTTATAAAAAGCAATTATGGTTTCATTTTTGTGGAGTGGTCAATGAAGGTTGGGTATCTCATAAGTTTGTGCGGAAAAATTATCGTTTACTGAAATTACATTTTAAAGTGGATCATCAATATGATAATGCTGTTGTAGCTGCACAGAATCTTTTATCATATTCTGGTTATCATTTATCCATTGATGAAGTTATTAAGTTTTTAGATAATAAGCATTCATATAAGCCTAATGACTTTTTTAGATTATTTATTAATAATAAAGGGTCTTTTAAACTGCTTAATAATAAGTCATATCGTCGAATTAGGGGACAATTATTAAGAAATCGTCCAGTTATAATGTGGTTAGACGATAATCAACATTGTGTGATGTTAATTGGATTTAACCGAAAAGTATTTTTCTATAAAGATGTTTATGATGGATTAAATAAGACCATTAGTGTTAGTCAGCTTACTCATAGATGGAAAAAAAGTGGCTATTTAGCATTTAGCTACTAATAATAACAAAAAAGACAAGTCATTTAATGACTTGTCTTTTTCTAATGATCACCCGCATGGGTCTCGAACCCATAACTCCGCCTTGAGAGGGCGACGTCTTAAACCAGTTTGACCAGCGGGCAATAAATATTAACAATAATTATGTTACTTGAAACTATTAAGATTGTCAATCGTTCAATAGTGTTGACAGTTTTATTGCATAAGTTTAACATTAATAAATGTAATATATTTTTGGGTATTCGCCAAATTGGTAAGGCAGCGGACTCTGAATCCGCAATCTACTGGTTCGAGCCCAGTATACCCAATTATTAAACGTCGCATTGTGCGACGTTTTTTATTTTCTATATAGAAGATTATTTAATTTAAATTTTAATCAATAAATATTAGAATAATATTTATTGATTAAAATTTATAAATATATATAAAGAAGGAGTGAAGATTAACCTTGATAAAATTAGCTAAAAAATATTTAGTTTGGAGTGCAGTTCTAGCAGCTGTGCTGTTTTTAGTGGTTCAAGTATCTTGTGATTTATACCTACCAACTGTTACTTCAAATCTAATTAATAATGGGGTAGCTAAAAATAACGTTCCTTACATTTGGAGTGAAGGATTTAAAATGTTGTTTGTTACCTTTATCGGTGTAGTAGCTGCCGGTGGAAATATTTATTTTGCGGCAACTCAATCCCAAAAAATGGGGAAGAAGATTCGTTCAGCAATGTATCGTAAAATAATGTATTTATCTGATCAAGATTTGGATAAATTTGGTGATGCATCACTAATTACTAGAAATACTAATGATGTTGTTCAAATCCAAAATGTAATGATTCAGGTTTTAAGAATGATGATTATGTCACCAATTATGCTAATTGGTGCTATGTCATTGGCTTTCTTTAAGAGTCCGCGATTAACAATTGTTTTCTTTGCTGCTTTAGTTGTGCTAGCAATTGTAGTTGCTATTATTATGTCATTTGCTGGTCCTATGTTTAAGAAATTGCAAGGTCAAACTGATAAACTAAACTTAGTATTCAGAGAAGGTTTAACTGGTGTTAGAGTAATCAGAGCATTCAATCGTGATGATTATGAACAAAATCGTTTTGATAAATATAATACCAAATATGCTAGCACTGGAATTCGCGTATTCATGTTAGTTTCTCTAATGTTTCCATTGATGACTTTTATTTTAAGTGGAACTAATGTTGGAATCGTGTGGTTTGGTGCCAAAATGATTGCCAATAATGGATTAGATGTTGGTAACTTAGTTGCATTCATGACTTATGCTACTCAAATCTTAATTAGTTTTATGATGCTATCATTCCTATTTGTCTTTATTCCTAGAGCACAAGCTTCTGCTTCACGTATTAATGAAGTATTCGATGTTAAAAATTCAATCAATGATCCTAAGAATCCTGATAAAATTGAAAAGGATAATAATACTTTAAGTTTTGACCATGTTGATTTTAAATATCAAGATTCCAAAAATCTATCACTAAAGGACATTAACTTTTCTGCCAAGGCAGGGCAAACGGTTGCTGTAATTGGTGAAACTGGTTCTGGTAAATCTAGTTTAATTGATTTAATTCCAAGATTATATGATGTTACTTCTGGTGCTATTAAAATCAATGGTACTAATATTCAAAATATCTCTCAAAAAAATCTACATGCTTTAATTTCTTTAACTCAACAAAAGGCAGTCTTATTTACTGGTACAGTTAAGGAAAATATGCAATATGGAAATGAAAATGCAAGTGATGAAGAAATATGGCATGCATTAGACTTAGCCAAAGCTTCCGACTTTATTAAAGAAGAAGGGGGCTTAAATGCTAAAGTTGAACAAAACGGTGAAAACTTTTCTGGTGGACAAAAGCAACGTTTAGCTATTGCCAGAACCATTCTAAAAGATGCTGCAATTTATATTTTTGATGATTCATTCTCAGCACTTGATTTCAAAACTGATGCTGAATTAAGACAAGGTCTAAATAAAGATGAAAAAATTAAGCATGCAATTACTGTAATTGTTGCACAAAGAATTTCTACAGTTGCAGATGCTGATTTAATTCTAGTATTAAACAATGGAGAATTAGTTGGTGCTGGAACACACAAAGAATTATCCCAAGATAATCCATATTATAAAGTTATTTTAGACTCTCAAATCAAGAAGGGAGGATCCAAATAATGGAAAATAACAGTAAAAAACGTGCTGAAAACTTTTGGGGTTCTACTTGGCGTTTAATAACATACGTTAAGCCTTGGTTAATTGGAATTGTATTTACCTTAATCATGGCAGTTGTTGCAACAGTTTTGCAGATTGTTACTCCCAAAATTTTAGGTGAAGCTACTACTGAAATTTATAAAGGAATTATGAAGGCCTTTGAAATGAAGAAGGCGGGGCTACATGTTGGAAGTATTCCAATTGATTTTGGTGCAGTTGGTCACATTTTACTAGTAGTGGGATTGTTATATGTTGCTGCTGCTTTATTTAACATGGGACAACAATTTATTATGACTTATATTTCTCAAAAAGTTGTTTATCAATTGAGAAAAGATATGAAGTCTAAGCTAAAACGCTTACCAATTTCCTATTATGATACCCATGCTAATGGGGATATTATGTCCACCATGATTAATGATATGGATAATATCTCCACGATGTTGCAGACCAATTTGACCCAATTAATCACTAGTGTTTTGTTATTCTTTGGGGTCCTTTACATGATGACAACTATTAGTTGGTCTTTAACATTGGTAGCATTATGTACATTTCCGTTAATTGCGGTTATCGTAGGTGTAGTTACCCCTCGTTCACAAAGATTCTTTAGTAAACAACAAAAACATTTAGGCCAAGTTAATAGTCAAGTTGAAGAAAATTTTGCTGGTCGTAATATCATTAAAACTTTTAACCGTGAAGAAGAAACTATTCAACAATTTGAAAAACAAAATGATAAATATTATCAATCAGCTTGGAAAGCTCAATTTGTTTCAAGTTTCATGTTCCCATTGATGAATTTTGTGAAGAATTTAAATTATGTATTTGTTGCAGTTTTTGGTGGAATCAAGGTTGCTGCTGGAACCATTGCTTTAGGGAATGTTCAAGCATTTCTACAATATGTAAATATGTTTAATCAACCTATAACTAATTTGGCTAATTTAACTAATACTATTCAGTCAACAATTGCTTCTGCTGAACGTATTTTTAAAATTCTTGATGAACCTGAAATGAAGGATCAAACTGTTAACAACAAAGTTGAAGATACTAATGATGAAATCACTTTTGAAAATGTTGACTTTAGATATTTACCTGATACACCATTAATTCAAGATTTTAATTTACATGTTAAACAAGGCACTACGGTTGCAATTGTTGGACCAACTGGTGCTGGTAAAACCACTATTATTAATTTACTTGAGAGATTTTATGATATTGATTCTGGTTCTATTAAATTTAAAGGTAAGGATACAAGAGACTTTAGTAAACCGGAATTACGTTCACATATTTCAATGGTACTTCAAGATAGTTGGCTCTTTACTGGAACGGTTCTTGATAATATTAAGTATGGAAATGCGAATGCAACTGATGAAGATGCTTATAATGCAGCCAAAGAAGCACAAGCAGATGGCTTTATTCAAAAACTTCCAGATGGTTATAACACTGTTTTGAATGAAAATGCTACTAATATTTCACAAGGTCAACGTCAGTTGATCACCATTGCTCGTGCTTTTGTTGCTGATCCGGAAGTTCTTATTTTGGATGAAGCAACTAGTTCAGTTGATACTAAGACTGAATCGATGATTCAACGAGCTATGGATAATTTAATACAAGGACGTACTAGTTTTGTAGTTGCACATCGCTTATCTACAATTCAAAATGCTGAAAAAATCATTGTAATGGATCATGGACAAATCATTGAAACTGGTGATCATAATTCATTGATGAAACAAAATGGCTTTTACGCTGACTTGTATAATTCTCAATTTATAGGTAATAATTTATAAATTAAGCATTTAAAATAAAATCAAGTTATAATGTAATTAAATAAAACACTTTCGATAAATCATTAGTTTATGATGTAAGTTCGAAAGTGTTTTTTATATGAAATAATAAATCAGGTGAAAATTATGGATTATCCAAAAACAATTGAAATGATAAATAGACTAGTTGATGATGGGGTTGTCCCTGGGGTTAATTATGCTTTTATTGATGGTAATAAGGTAGCAAGGCATTTGATTGGTTACAGTGAATTAGTACCTAAAAAAATAAAATTAAAAGATAATTTAATATATGATATGGCATCAATTACTAAAGTTGTTGGTACCACAATGGTAATTTTAAAATTAGTTGATGATAACCAACTTAATATGGAAGATTCTATTAGTAAGTATTTACCTCAATGGAAATATCCAAAGGTAACTGTGCGAAATTTAATTACCCATACTTCTGGAATTGAAGGGTATATTAATAATCGAAATAACTTAACTCATGATGAACTAATTAAGGCATTACTTAATTTGAAAGCGGGTAAAGGTTTGAATCATGAAATGCACTATGCTGATGTTAACTTTATTTTCTTAGGCTTAATTGCTAAGAAAATTACAGGAAAATCAATTCACGATTTAATTACTGAATGGGTATTAAAACCATTACACATGAATAATAGTTCTTTTGCTCCCAAAGATAAGCACAAATGTGTGCCCACAGTTTATGATGAGAAAAAAGGCTTATTACAAGGATTAGTTCATGATCCTAAAGCTCAAATATTAGGATCAGATTGTGGATCAGCAGGATTATTTAGTAATATGAATGATTTAATTAAATTTGTGCATGCTATTTTATATCCTGATGACAATCCAATTATTTCATCATCGTTAGTAAAACAATTTTATGACGATCAAACTTATTCTCATGCTTTAGGACGTAGTTATGGATTCGAATTGCTTCACTATCATGGAATGAAATTTATATGGCAGTCTGGATATACAGGAACATTCATGGTTATAATTCCCAAATTAAAACGAGCAATGATCTTCTTATCCAATCGGGTTCATCCTAAAGCACCAAATGAATATTATATTGAAAGAAGAAAGCCTTTAATTGAAACCTATTTAGATGAAAATAAAAAAACTTGGAAATAAATTCCAAGCTTTTTTGATTAATAAGATTTTTCAACATCCATTTGTTCTAGTCTTGAAAAGTCATCATTAGGATAACGTCTTTTTAGTGCTTTAATTAAAATATGTTTAGCGATGATGTTGTTTCTAGCTAAAATTGGTCCATGAAAGTAGGTACAATAAACATTTTTGTAAATAGCACCTTCAGCTTTATCTTGACCATTGTTACCATAACCTTTTTCAACATCACCTAAAGGACGTTCTCCTTTACCAGTGTAAGTTACACCTTGGTGATTTTCGAATCCATGGTATTGTTCACCGGTTTCTTCATTTTTAATTAAAATATTACCAATGAAACGATTATCATGTTGTTGTTCTGTGTAATGATCTAATACGCCAATACCAGGAATTTTATCGCCATTAGCATCAATATAATATTTACCTAGTAGTTGAAAACCACCACATATTGCTAATAGACAACCATCTGATTCAATAAATTTTTTGATTTCATCTTTTTTAGTTTGAATATCTTTTGAAACAATAGTTTGTTCAAAATCTTGGCCACCACCAAATACAGCAATATCATAATCATCTGCTTTAAAACCTTCATCTAAGCTTACTACGTTAGATTGCACATCAATCCCCATTTTTTTGCCATAATATTTTAAAACTAAAATGTTACCTAAATCACCATAGGTATTCATTAAATCACCATATAGATGAGCAATATTGAGTGTATATTTATTTGCCATTATTCAATGCCTCCCTTGATGTATCCTTTTTCTGCAAAATCTTTTCTAAGTTTCATCATTGCAGTATAAGTAGCTAAAATATATACCTTATTTGTTGGTAAGTCTGGGATGTCATTTACTACTTTTTCTAGGTCTGGCTCAACATCATGAATGTTTTCATCAACACCAGCTACTTTTAATCTAAAGGTAATATCACGATATCTTTCGCCACCTGTGATATATTTTTTAATTGGCATATCCTTTAAGCGTTCAAATTCGCCATCCCAGATCCAACTAGTATCAATTCCATCAGCATAGTTAGCATTTAATAGACCAATAAATGAAAATTCTTCTTTTTCTTTTGAAATCATATCAATAACTTGATTCAATCCTACGGGATTCTTAACTAAAATTAAAGTAACATCTTTGCCTTCAACATTAATTTGTTCTTGGCGACCAAAGACTCTTTCATTAGAATGAAAAGCTTCAGCAGCTTTTTCAGGTTCAATCCCTAAAAAGCGGCCGACTGAATATGCAGCTAGTGCATTATAAATGTTATAAACGCCACCAATACCGATTGATAATTCTTGTCCATCAACAGTAAATGATGATGAATTAGGAGTTAATTGACCCAATTGGGTTAATTCATGACTTAAAATGGGACGCTTAAAACCGCAATGAGGACAGAAATAATTACCTAAGTTAGCATAACTAATATAGTGATAGTGCAAAATGTTTTCACAAACTGGACATAAAATACCATCAGTATTAGGTTCTGCTTTCATATCCTTTTCATCATTATGATTTTTAAATCCATAATATATTTTAGGATTAGGTAAGTCTACAGAATTAAAGATAGGTGCATCACCATTAGCGATAATAGTAGCTTTGGGTGCTAATTTCACACCATCAATAATCTTTTTGTAAGTAGTATAGATTTCACCATAGCGATCCATTTGATCACGAAAAATATTGGTAAAGACAAATGCAACCGGTTTAATATACTTAGTTAATTTAACCACATTTGCTTCATCTACTTCTAAAACTGCAAGTGGACGTTTATTCTTATTATTTTTGGCTTTTAAAAAGGTAGTAACTAATCCTTGTTCCATGTTAGATCCAGAAGGATTGGTTAATACATTATCGTATTTTGTTTTTAAAACTTGGACAGTAAGGGCAGTTGTTAAAGTCTTACCATTAGTACCAGTGATAACAACTACATCATAGTTTTTTCCTAAATGTTTTAAGATAGCAGGATCAATCTTAGTAGTTATTTTACCTGGTAATGAACTTCCACCATTCATGAAAGTATGTAAGAACCAGTATGATGATTTTCCAGCAATAGTTGCTAGTTCGCTTCTAAGTGACATTGTGAATGCGCTCCTTATTGATATAATATTCAAAATTTTATCACACTTTACTATTATAGACCGTAAAAGTGCATATAAGTATGTCAATTTTATTAACTTTATTTCATACTATCGAAATTAGTCTGTAAATCAGCTATAATAATAATGAAAATAAAAAGAGAAAGCGAGTTGTACCATGGCTCAACTATATTATCGTTATGGGGCAATGAATAGTGGTAAAACTATTGAAATTATTAAAGTTGCTCATAATTATGAGGAACAAGGTAAATCAGTAATTATTATGACTAGTGCTCTAGATACCAGAGAAGAAAGAGGAACCGTTTCTTCAAGAGTAGGTTTAAGTAGAAGTGCGCATGTAATTGATACTCAATCTGACTGTTTTGAAATGGTAAAACAAATTAATCCAGATGCTAGTTGTATTTTAGTTGATGAAGCACAGTTTCTAAGTAGAGCAAATGTACTACAATTTGCTAAAATTGTTGATGAACTGAATATCCCAGTAATTGCTTTCGGATTAAAAAATGATTTTCAAAATAAATTATTTGAAGGTTCTGAAAACTTACTCCTTTATGCAGATAAAATCGAAGAAATGAAAACAATTTGTTGGTTCTGTGGTAGAAAAGCCATTATGAATTTACGCTTTCATGATGCTAAACCGGTTTATGAAGGTGAACAAATTCAAGTTGGTGGTAATGAATCATACTACCCAGTTTGTCGCAAACATTACTTCAACCCACCATTAGATTTAATCGGAAAGTGAGGACTTTAATTTATGGATGAAATATTTGAAAAGTTACAAGCGGTTGTTGACCGTTATGATGAATTAAATGAATTAATTAGTGATCCAGAAGTGATTGCTGATACAAAACGTTTTATGGCTTTATCTAAAGAAGAAGGTAGTCTTCGTGATATTGTTAGTGAATTTAATAAATATAAAAAGATTACTGCCCAATTAGATGAAGATAGAGAAATGCTAGCTGAAAAGTTGGATGATGACATGAACGAAATGGTTAAAGGTGAAATTAGTGAACTTGAACCCCAAAAAGAAGCATTAGAAGAAAAAATGAAAATCATGTTATTACCTAAAGATCCTAATGACGATAAAAATATTATTATGGAAATTCATGGTGCTGCTGGTGGTGACGAAGGTAGTCTATTTGCTGCTGATTTATACGATATGTATATTCGCTACGCTGAAAAACAAGGTTGGAAAACTTCTATTATTGATCAAAGTGATACTGAAGTAGGTGGCTTTAAAGAAATTGCCATTATGATTCAGGGTGAAAAAGTTTACTCTAAACTTAAATTTGAAAACGGAGCTCATCGTGTACAACGTGTGCCTGCAACTGAATCAGCTGGTCGCATTCATACTTCAACTGCGACTGTTGGGGTTATGCCTGAAGCTGAAGATGTTGACATTGATATTGATCCTAAAGATATTAAAACTGATGTTTATCGTGCTTCCGGTGCTGGTGGACAACATGTTAACAAGACTTCATCTGCGGTTAGAATGACTCATTTACCTACTGGAATTGTAGTTGCTATGCAAGATGAACGTTCTCAACAACAAAACCGTGCAAAAGCAATGCAAGTTTTAAAAGCTCGTGTTTATGACTATTACCAACAACAAGAAGAAGATAAATATGATTCCGAAAGAAAGGCTGCCATTGGTACTGGTGATCGTTCCGAAAGAATTAGAACTTATAATTATCCACAAAATCGTGTAACTGATCATCGTATTGGTTTAACTTTAAATAAGTTAGATAAAGTGATGAATGGAGATTTGGACGAAATTATTGATGCCTTAATTGTTTCTGACCAAGCTAAGAAGTTGGAGCAGTTAAAGAATGAATAAGATGACATATTTTGAAGCCCAAAAAAGGGCTTCTTTGTGTATAGAGGATAAAAATTTGGATAAAGAAATTGCCAAATTTTTGATGATGGAAAGATTTAATTTAGATACTACTCACTTATTACTTCATTATCGTGATGAAATGAACAAAACTGATTTAAAACAATATTTTAATGACGTTAATAAATATATTGAGGGATACCCTCCACAATATATTATTGGGAAAGCTAATTTCTTTGGACATGAATTTTATGTTGATAGTAATGTCTTAATTCCACGCCCAGAAACGGAAGAATTAGTTGAATGGGTAGTATCTGACTATGGTTCCAAAGATAAATTAAGCATTTTAGATATGGGAACTGGTAGTGGTGCAATCGCCGTTTCATTAAAAATGGAAAATAATAATTGGAATGTTGATGCTGCTGATATATCAGATGCTGCTTTATCAGTTGCTAAAAAAAATGCTAAAGCTAACCAAGTTGATGTAAAATTTATTAGTAGTGACTTATTTGAAAATATTAATCAAGATTATGATGTAATAATAAGTAATCCTCCATATGTAGCAGATGATGAACTTAAGTATATGGATGCTAGTGTTATTCAATATGAACCGCATGAAGCATTGTTTGCTAAAAATCATGGTCTATTTATATATGAAAGAATTGCTAGTTATATTCAGTCTATTTCATTTCATCATCATGGTGATTTATATCTAGAAATAGGTTTTAAACAAAAATCAGCAGTTGTTGATATTTTTAATAAAAAACTGCCTAATGCTTTGATTACTACCAGGGATGATTTTTATGGTAATCCTAGAATGGTAAGAGTCAGATATTAAAAGGAAAGTGATAAATTATGGATACAAATATTTATACTAAAAAAGATTTAAAGCTTGCTGCTAAGGACATTAATGATGGTCAATTAGTATCATTTCCAACAGAAACTGTTTATGGGTTAGGTGCAGATGCCACCAATGAAAAAGCAGTTAAAGCAGTATATGCTGCAAAAGGCCGTCCAAGTGATAATCCTTTAATTGTGCATGTTGATGGACCTGATATGGTTAAACAATACGCCCAACCATTATCGAAAGAAGCACAAAGTTTATTAGATACTTTTTGGCCAGGACCATTAACAATTATTTTTAAATTAAAACCTGATGTTTTATCTAAAGCAGTTACTGGTGGCCTAAATACAGCAGCTTTTAGAAATCCTAACAATGATGTGACATTGTCATTAATTAGAGAGTCTGGAGTGCCCATTGTAGGTCCTTCAGCTAATACTTCTGGTAAACCTAGTCCAACTAAAGCAGAACATGTTTATCATGACTTAAAGGGAAAAATTGCAGGAATCTTAGATGATGGTGAATCTAAATATGGGGTTGAGTCTACAGTTTTAGATATGTCTACTGACAAGCCAGCTATTCTTAGACCAGGTGCAATTACTGCTGAACAAATTTCTAAAGTCATTCATAAGCCAGTATTGGATCAAAGAACTAAAGTTGCAGATGACCAAGTTCCCAAAGCTCCAGGTATGAAATATAAGCATTACGCACCTAATGCTCAAGTCTACATTGTTGATGACGAAAATGAATGGCAAGAAGCAGTTGATTGGGCTGCCAAACAAGACCATCCAGTCGGTATTATGGCGGACAATCATAATATTAACAGTTATAATTGGTCAGATAATGTTGAAACTTTTAGTTTAGGCGATAACGTTAATTCTGCGAGTCATTTATTATTTGCCGGATTAAGGCATTTTGATAATGAACCAGAAGTTAAATCAATTTTAACTCAGGCATTTTCATCTGATGGAATTGGTGAAGCTTATATGAATAGACTAAATAAATCAGCTGGCCAAGTTCATTTTCATTTAAGATAAAGATGCATTTTTATTATTTATAATTTATACTTTAGATGTAACTTATATTTAGTAACCTATATTTGGAGGAGAGAACGCCATGAATTATGATTATGTAAATGTAGATAAAGAATTGTGGAATGCAATCCATGATGAAAAGGATAGACAGGAACATACTATTGAACTGATTGCCTCTGAAAACATTGCTTCAAATGCTGTGATGGCAGCTCAAGGTTCGGTATTAACTAATAAATATGCTGAGGGTTATCCAGGTAAGCGATACTATGGAGGTTGTGACTTCGTTGATGTTTCTGAAAGCTTAGCAATTGATCGTGCTAAAAAATTATTTGGTGCTGAATATGTCAATGTGCAACCACATTCAGGTTCACAGGCTAATCAAGCTGCATACGCTGCGTTTTTAAAACCTGGTGATAAAATCTTAGGAATGGATTTAAACGCTGGGGGTCATTTAACTCATGGTGCTAAAGTTAACTTTTCTGGGAAAATTTACAAATCATATTCTTATGGATTAGATTCTAAAACAGAGGAACTAAATTATGATGCTATCTTAGAAGAAGCTAAAGAAATTAAACCACAACTAATCGTTGCTGGAGCTTCTGCATATAGTAGAATTATTGATTGGAATAAGTTTAGAGAAATTGCTGATGCAGTGGGCGCATATTTAATGGTAGATATGGCTCATATTGCAGGCCTAGTTGCAACTGGATTACATCCAAGTCCAATTGGCATTGCTGATGTTGTTACAACAACTACCCATAAAACTCTAAGAGGTCCTCGTGGTGGGATGATCTTATCGCAAGCAAAGTATGCTAAAAAATTAAATTCTTCATTGTTTCCTGGCACTCAAGGTGGTCCTTTAGAACATGTCATTGCTGGTAAAGCAGCTTGTTTCTTTGAAGACTTGCAACCATCCTTTAAGACTTATTGTGAACAAGTGATTAAAAATGCCAAAGCAATGGCTGATGAATTTAAAAACTCTCCAAATATTAAAGTAGTTTCAGGTGGAACCGATAATCATTTAATGGTCTTAGATTTAACTAATACGCAATTGAATGGTAAGGAAACTCAAGCATTATTAGATACATTAAAAATTACCACCAATAAAGAGGCAGTTCCTGATGAAAAATTAAGTCCATTTGTTACTAGTGGATTAAGATTAGGGACTCCAGCAATTACTTCTCGTGGATTTAATGAAGATGATTCAAGAGAAGTTGCTAGATTAATATCTAAAGCAATTGAAAATCATGATAATTCTTCTGTATTAGATAAAGTTAAAGAACAGGTACGTTTATTAACAAGTAAACATCCAATTTTCAAATAGAAAAAGAGGTATTATATTAGATGGGTAATTTTGAAGTTATGAATCATCCCTTGATTCAACATAAATTAACAATTATTAGAAATAAAGATTGTGGAACTCGTGAATTTCGTGAAGTTGTCAATGAAATTGCTACTTTATTAGCATTTGAAGTTTCTCGTGATATGCCATTAGAAGACGTTGATGTAAAAACGCCAGAAGGGGTTGCACATGCAAAACGCTTAGCAGGCAAAAAAGTGGCTGTTGTTCCAATTTTAAGAGCAGGTATTGGAATGGTTGATGGAATCTTAAACTTGATTCCTGCAGCTAAAGTTGGCCATATTGGGATGTATCGTGATGAAAAAACACTTGAGCCCCATGAATATTTTGTGAAGTTACCTAGTGATATTGATAAAAGACAAATTTTTGTTGTTGATCCAATGTTAGCTACTGGTGGTTCTGCAATTATGGCAGTAGACGCTTTGATTAAAAGAGGCGTACCTGAATCTAATATTAAGTTTGTTTGTTTAGTGGCTGCTCCAGAAGGAGTTAAAGCTTTACAAAAAGCTCATCCTAATATTGATATTTATTCAGCTGCACTAGATGACCATTTAGAAAATGGTTATATTGTTCCTGGATTAGGGGACGCTGGTGACAGACTATTTGGAACTAAATAATTATAAAAAGGAGTTACTGCTTTTTTTGCAGTAACTCCTTTTTTTGCAGTAACTCCTTTTTTTGTATATAATAATCAACAACCAATATACATATTTTCTTTTAGCTATGTTTATTGATTTTTGTTTTGAAATAACCATCGAATGGTGGTAAGATTTTAATGTATTTTATAATAAAATACATCATCTTAGAATTCATACTTACATCGTTTTTGTTAATGATGTATAGTAAGCTAAGAAAAGGGGTGATATTCTGTGAATGAACCTGTTTCCACTTTTAAGCTTTTTGGTTTAACCTTTGATATTGGTAACATGGTTTCTTTAGTTGTAGTTGCTGCAATCGTATTTTTCTTTATATTTGCTTTATCTAGGAAACTACAAATTAAGCCTACTAAGAAACAAAATGTTCTAGAAATGATTGTTGAATATACAAATGGATTATCTACAAATTCGCTTTCTGCAAAGAATGCTAAGCCTTATGGATTATATGCATTTGTTTTATTCGTATTCTTATTTATTTCTAATCAATTAGGATTATTCTTAGAAGTTGCTTATAATGGAGTTACTTATGTAAAAAGTCCCACTTCCAATCCAGTTGTCACAATGACATTGGCTGTAATGGCTTTGGGTCTGGCTCATTTTGCAGGAGTTTCAAAATTAGGTTTTAAAGGGTACTTCTCAAGTACATATTTAAAACCATTTAAGTTATGGTTACCATTGAATATCTTCGAAGAGTTTGCGAACTTTCTAACTCTTGGCTTGCGTCTATTTGGTAATATATTCGCGGGTGAATTGCTACTTGGAATGGTTAGTAACTTAGCCTTTTCTCACGGAGTAATTATGGTGATTCCTAGTTTCATTTTAGGATTACTTTGGGTTGGTTTTTCAATCTTTATCGGAACTATTCAATCATTAGTTTTCGTAATCTTAACTTTCGTTTACATTTCTCAAAAGATTCAACCTGAGGAATAATTTTTTCTATTTTTAAGGAGGATTTTATCATGGGAGCAATTGCTGCTGGTATTGCCGTAGCCGGTTCTGCTATTGGTGCAGGTATTGGTAATGGTGTTGTTATTTCTAAATATCTAGAAGGAATGGTTAGACAACCAGAAATGACTGGTCAATTAAGAACTAACATGTTTATTGGTGTTGGTTTGGTCGAAGGTTTACCAATCATTACATTAGTTATGGCATTTATCTTAATGAACAAGTAATTTTTATATAAATATAACTTTTTTAAGTAAGGAGGTGTCAATAGATGCTTTCACAAACATTATTTTCTTCTGTTGCTGCAACAGAAGAAGGTGGACTAGCTATTGGTAATATTATCTTTACTGCTATTGTATTTATTGTATTAATGGCATTAATTAAGCACTATGCTTGGAAACCATTATCTGATGTAATGACTAAGCGTGCTGATAAGATTTCTAATGATATTAGTTCAGCTGAAAAGTCTCGTAAAGATGCTGAAGAATTAGCTAAAAAACGTGAAGTTGCTTTATCAAAATCACGTGATGATGCTAATGACATTATTAGTAATGCTAAAGATTCAGCACAAAAACAAAGTGAACAAATTGTTTCTGAGGCTAGAAATGATGCACAAAGTGTTAAAGCTTCTGCTCAAAAAGATATCGAGCAAGAAAGAAAAGATGCTTTGGCTAACACTAAAGATGATGTAGCAAACTTATCTGTTGAGATTGCTTCAAAAATCATTCAAAAAGAATTAAAGTCTGATGATCAAAAAGCATTGATTGATTCTTATATTGAAGGGTTGGGGAAGCAAAATGCTAGATAAGATTACATTTGCAAAACGTTATTCAAAAGTAATTTTTGAACTATTAGATTCTAATGATCAAGTTGAAGATGGCTATAATGAATTATTGCAAATCAAACAAGTATTTGAAAATAATTCAGATTTAGGCAATTCTTTAACTGATGTTAGTTTCCCAAAAGAATATAAAAATAATTTAGCTAAACCTTTGATTGAAAATGTTGATATTGATGTTATTAAAAATCTATTGAATGTTTTGTTATCAACTAATAATATGGATGAAATTACTATGATTGTTGATGAATTTGAACAATTATATGATGAAAAGAATAAGATTGTTCGTGCAGTAGCTATTACTGCGGTTCCATTATCAGATGAACAAACAGCAAAATTATCCGATACTTTTAAAACACGTATGAACGCAAAAAAAGTTATTTTAGATAACAAAATTGATCAAAGTATAATCGGTGGTGTAGTTATTAAATCATCGAACGTTATTTTTGATGGAAGTGTAAGTACAAAGATTAATAGTATCAAGAAACTTCTATTAAATTAATAACAATATCTATCGAAGAGGTGAAACTTTTATGAGCATTAAAGCTGAGGAAATCAGTGCTCTAATCAAGCAACAATTAGCTGGCTACAAAGATGAGCTATCTGTTGATGAAACAGGTATCGTTACTTATGTAGGTGACGGTGTTGCTCGTGCTCATGGCTTAGATAATGCGTTGTCTGGTGAGTTGCTTGAGTTTGAAAACGGGATTTTCGGTATGGCTCAAAACCTTGAAAGCAATGATGTAGGTATTGTTGTTTTAGGTGATTGTACTGGAATTCGTGAAGGCGCTACTGTAAAACGTACCGGCCAAATCATGGAAGTTCCTGTTAGTAAAGATATGATTGGTAGAACTATTAATTCATTAGGTCAACCAATCGATGGTAAAGGTGATATTAAAGCAGAATCATCTCGTCCAATTGAAAAGAAAGCACCAGGAATTATGGACAGACAAAGTGTGTCTGAACCATTACAAACTGGTATTAAAGCAATTGATTCATTAGTTCCTATTGGTCGTGGTCAACGTGAATTGATCATTGGTGATAGAAAAACTGGTAAAACTTCAGTTGCTATTGATACAATCTTAAACCAAAAAGATCAAGACATGATTTGTATTTATGTTGCAATTGGTCAAAAAGATTCAACTGTTCGTTCACAAGTTTCAACACTTGAAAAATATGGTGCAATGGATTACACAATCGTATTATCTGCTGGTCCATCAGAACCAGCTCCATTGTTATACATTGCTCCTTATGCAGGTGCTGCAATTGGTGAATACTTTATGAATCAAGGTAAGCATGTTTTAGTTGTATATGATGATTTAACAAAACAAGCTAATGCTTACCGTGAACTATCACTTATTCTTCGTAGACCACCAGGTCGTGAAGCTTATCCAGGTGATATTTTCTACACTCATTCACGTTTATTAGAACGTGCTGCTAAGTTATCAGACAAATTAGGTGGCGGTTCAATGACTGCTTTACCAATTGTTGAAACTCAAGCAGGAGATGTTTCTGCATATATTCCAACCAACGTAATTTCTATTACTGATGGACAAATCTTCTTAAATTCAGATATGTTCTATTCAGGTACTCGTCCAGCTATTGATGCCGGTACTTCAGTATCTCGTGTTGGTGGAGATGCACAAATTAAAGCTATGAAGAAAGTTGCTGGTACTTTAAGACTTGATTTAGCATCATATCACGAACTACAAGCCTTTGCTCAATTTGGTTCTGATTTAGATGATGCAACTCAAGCTAAATTGAATCGTGGAGCTCGTACTGAAGAAGTTCTAAAACAACCTCTTCATGCGCCACTACCAGTTGAAAAACAAGTAATTATCTTATACTGCTTAACTCATGGTCATTTGGATAACATTGAAGTTGACGATATTGCTCGTTATCAAAATGAATTATTCGAATACTTTGATGCTTCACACCGTGACTTATTAGATTCAATTGTTGAAACTGGTCAACTACCAGATACTGATAAGTTAGACGAAGCAGTTAATGCTTTTGATAATTCATTTCAACCAACTGAAACTAAAAAAGATACACAAAATAACTAGCTTGAAGGATGGTGATAACTAATGGCTGAATCTATTAATGAAGTTAAACATCGTATTGCATCAACAAAAAGTACACATCAAATTACAACTGCAATGCAAATGGTTTCGACTGCTAAGCTAAATCGTATTCAAAAGCATTCAGTTTCATATGAACAATATGTTTCTCGTGTTAAGTCTGTTGTAATGCATTTGGCTCAGTCACATTTGTTAGACAACATTAATTCCTCAAGTAATGCAGACTCAGGTAAAGCTAAAAAGACTGCATATCTAGTTATTACTTCAGATCGTGGAATGGTTGGAAGTTACAATAGTAATGTAATTCGTGAAGCCAATGCGTTTATTGAAAAAAATACTCCTAATCCTGATGACTATATGATTTTAGCTGTCGGTGGTAATGGAGCTGATTTTTACAAGAATCGCAATGTTAATGTTGCTTACGAATATCGTGGTGTTTCTGATATTCCTACATTTGCTGAAGTCAGAGAAATTGTTAAAACTGCTAATTCTATGTATGAAGATGGTGTATTTGACGAATTATATGTTTGTTATACTCATTTCATCAATAGAATCTCTTCAGAATTCAGAGCTGAAAAAATGCTACCAATGGATAGTGAAGCTATGAATGAAGGAGCAAGTAAAGATGTTAAAACATCAAAAATTAGTGCAGAATATGAAGTTGAACCTGATAAACAGGCAGTATTGAAGTCTATTTTGCCTCAATATGCTCAAAGCTTAGTTTTCGGTGCTATTCTTGATGCTAAAACTTCTGAACATTCAGCAAGTTCATCAGCAATGCAATCTGCATCTGATAATGCTGAAGATTTAATTTCAAAATTAGAATTACAATATAATCGTGCAAGACAAGCTGCTATTACTACTGAAATTACTGAAATTGTTGGTGGTCAAGAAGCACTTAAGCACTAATAACAAAAGACATGATGGGAGGAATTAACGAAAATGAGTACTGGTAAGGTTATTCAAGTTATTGGACCAGTCGTTGACGTTGAATTCCCAACGGACGCTGAATTACCTAACATTAATACTGCACTTAAAATTAACAAGGGCGAAAACGAAAGTTTAATTACTGAAGTTACTCTTGAATTAGGTGACGGAGTGTTAAGAACCATTGCTATGGACGGAACTGATGGTTTACGTCGAGGCATGGAAGCTGAAAATACAGGTGCACCTATTTCTGTACCTGTTGGTGAAAACACTTTAGGTCGTGTATTTAACGTTCTTGGTGAAACAATTGATGGCGGTCAAGAATTTGATAAAGATGCAGAACGTTGGCCAATCCATAGACAAGCACCATCTTATGATCAATTAAATCCATCTGCTGAAATTCTTGAAACAGGAATTAAAGTTATTGATTTATTAGCACCATATATTCGTGGTGGTAAAGTTGGATTGTTCGGTGGTGCCGGTGTTGGTAAAACTGTTTTAATTCAAGAATTAATTCATAATATTGCTCAAGGTCATAATGGTATCTCAGTGTTTACCGGTGTTGGTGAACGTACTCGTGAAGGTAACGATATGTACTTTGAAATGAAAGAGTCAGGTGTTCTAGACAAAACTGCCATGGTTTATGGTCAAATGAACGAACCACCTGGTGCACGTATGCGTGTTGCTTTAACTGGTTTGACTATTGCTGAATACTTCCGTGATGAAGTAGGTACCGATGTTCTATTATTCATCGATAACATTTTCAGATTTACTCAAGCTGGTATGGAAGTTTCCGCATTACTTGGTCGTATTCCATCTGCCGTTGGTTATCAACCAACATTAGCTACTGAAATGGGTCAATTGCAAGAACGTATTACATCAACTAAGAAGGGTGCTATTACATCTATTCAAGCTGTTTATGTTCCTGCCGATGATTATACCGACCCCGCTCCAGCTACAACATTTGCCCATTTGGATGCAACTACTAACTTGGAACGTTCATTAACTCAACAAGGTATTTATCCTGCTGTTGATCCATTAGCATCAACATCATCTGCTTTGGATCCATCAATTGTTGGAGATGAACATTATAAGGTAGCTACTGAAGTTCAACAAGTATTGCAAAGATACCATGAACTTCAAGATATCATTTCTATCTTAGGTATTGATGAATTGTCAGACGAAGAAAAGACTATTGTTGGTCGTGCTCGTCGTATTCAATTCTTCTTATCACAAAGTTTCAGTGTTGCTGAACAATTTACTGGTTTACCTGGTAAATATGTTCCAGTTGATCAAACTGTTGCTGGATTTAAAGCTATCTTAGATGGTAAGTATGATGATCTTCCTGAAGATGCATTTAGAAACTGTGGTCCTATTGAAGACGTAGTTGAAAATGCTAAAAAGATGAAGCAAAATAACTAAGGAGGGTTCTAATTGGCTGATAACTCAGTATTGACCGTTAGTATCGTAACTCCTGATGGTAAAGTATACGAATGTGAAACTGCTACATTAGTCGTTGTTAGAACTATGAGTGGTCAATTAGGAATTATGCCTAATCATATTCCTGTAATTGCTTCATTGGAAGTTGACGAAGCAAAAGTTACACATGACGGAAAAGAAGATGAAATTGCCGTAAACGGAGGTTTCGTAGAATTTTCTGATAACAATTTAACTATTATTGCTGATAGCGCTGAAAGACAAGGAGACATTGATGTTGATCGTGCTTCTAAAGCTCAACATCGTGCGGAAGAAAAGATTCGAGAAGCTCGTGAAAAACACGATGATCAAGAAGTCTTACGCAGTCAAGTTGCCTTAAGAAGAGCTGTTAACAGAATTAATGTTGCAAAACATTAATACAAAGACCTACAAAAATTTTGTGGGTCTTTTTTACATATTTTGTAAAAAGACAAAGTCATATTTTTATGGTATAGTTTTGATAAGAAAATGGTGAAATTATGCAAATAATAAACATTAATAACATAATAGATATAGTAATTCAGCTATTTTTTATTAGTATATCCTTTTGGTGTATAAAAGATATTCACTTAGAAAAATATGTTCGTATGCATGAGAATCAATTTAAGGTTTTACTAACATTATTGTCAATAATGCTGGGCTTTTCATGTGGTTCATTTTTTATATGGATAATTAATATATTCTATAGTTTTAGCTGATTAGTTTAATTAGGAGGTCTACCATTGGATAAAATAATTGTAAATGGTGGTAATAAATTAGCTGGAGAAGTTAATATTGAAGGCGCCAAAAATGCAGTATTACCCATTATGGCATCGGCTATTTTAGCGGATGAAGGAGAAACGATTTTAAATAATGTTCCACTATTATCTGATGTTTTTATAATGAGTAAAGTATTGAAATACTTAAATTTAGATATTAACTTAGATACTGATAATAATTCGATGCATTTAAGTGCTTCAAATGATATTTTGCCTGAAGCACCATTAAAATATGTTTCTAAGATGCGTGCATCTATAGTTGTAATGGGACCATTATTAGCAAGATTAGGACACGCTAAAGTTGCTTTGCCTGGTGGATGTGCAATTGGATCTAGACCAATAGATATTCATTTAAAAGGTTTTGAAGCTTTAGGCGCTAAGATTAGTCAGCATGATGGTTATGTTGAGGCTTTTTCAGATGAAGGTCTTAAGGGTGCTAATATTTATTTAGACTTTCCTAGTGTTGGTGCAACTCAAAATCTTATGATGGCTGCGACCTTAGCTGAAGGAGAAACGGTTATTGAAAATGTTGCTAGAGAACCTGAAATTGTTGATTTAGCCAATATTTTAAATAAAATGGGTGCCAAAATAACCGGGGCTGGTACCAGTAAGTTAAAAATTAAAGGCGTTAAGCATCTACATGGTACAACCCATAATGTATTACAAGATCGTATTGAAGCTGGAACTTTTATGGTGGCAGCTGCATTGACTCATGGCAATGTTTTAATTAAAAATGCTGAAAGTCAATATAATGAACCATTAATTTCTAAAATGAAAGAAATGGGTGTAACTATTAAAGAAGAAGATGATGGTATTAGAGTTATTGGCCCTGATAAATTAAAACCTGTAGATATCCAAACATTGCCTTATCCAGGCTTTCCAACTGATATGCAACCACAAATGATGGTGCTTCAATTGGCTTCTAATGGTAATAGTATGTTAACTGAAACTGTTTTTGAAAATCGTTTTATGCATTTAGGTGAACTTAGTCGAATGAATGCTAAATTTCATATTAATGGTCAAACAGTTATTTTAAAAGGACCTACAGAATTTAGTGGTGCTGAAGTTTCAGCAACAGATTTAAGAGCTGCTGCAGCGTTAGTTTTAGCTGGATTAATAGCTAATGGTCAAACTCAAGTTACTAACCTAAAATATTTAGACCGCGGATATTATGATTTTCACGATAAGTTAAAGAGCTTAGGTGCTGATATTAAAAGGATTTCTTTGGATGCAGAAGATGAAATTAATGAGTAGTTTTTTGGAAAAATAATCTAATATCTTAAATAGTATATTCTATAAATATGATATAATATATTAATACAAGTTGATTCAGGAGGAAAATGAAAGATGGTAAAAGATATCGGCATTGATTTAGGAACTGCCAATGTTTTAATATATGTAACTGGTAAGGGAATTGTTTTAAATGAACCTTCAGTCGTTGCAGTTGATATTCAGACTAATAAGGTATTAGCTGTTGGTTCTGAAGCTTATAGAATGGTTGGTAGAACTCCAAGTAACATTAGGGCTATTCGTCCATTAAAAGATGGGGTTATTTCAGACTTTGATGTAACTGAACAAATGCTTACTTATTTTATTAATAAATTGAGCGTTAAAGGTTTTATGTCAAAGCCTAAAACTATGATTTGTGCACCTACTAATATCACAAACATTGAAAGAAAAGCTATCATCCAAGCTGCTGAAAAAGCTGGTGGTGGAAAAGTATATATTGAAGAAGAACCTAAAGTTGCAGCTATTGGTGCTGGTATGGATATCTTCCAACCTAAGGGTAATATGGTTATCGATATGGGTGGAGGAACATCTGATATTGCTGTGATTTCACTTGGTGACATTGTTGCAAGTAAATCTATTCGAGTTGCCGGTGATGCTATGAATAGCGAAATTGCTGCTTATGTTAGAGATAAGTACAAGATGGTTATTGGTGAACATACAGCTGAAAAGATTAAAATCCAAATTGGTACTGCTACTGTTGATGAAGACGATGTTAAAGAAATGGAAGTTAGAGGAAGAGATGCAATTGGTGGAATGCCAAAATCTATTACTTTAACTAGTCCAGAAGTACAATCTGCTATTTCTGATATTGTTAAACAAATTATTGAAGCTGCCAAAGATGTATTAGAAGTAGTACCACCTGAATTGGCTTCTGATATTGTTGATCGTGGAATCATGTTAACTGGTGGAGGAGCTTTATTAAGGGGCTTAGACCATGCAATCTCTAAGGAATTAACTGTACCAGTTATCATTTCAGAAAATCCTTTGGATAATGTTGCTAAAGGTGCAGGTGCTTTATTAGAACATATGAACAAAACAGAAAAGCGTAAAGATTAATATAAGAAGTAATATAATGACAAAAATTTTATTATTTTTAGTTGGTGTTTATAAAAAGTGGATTTCGCCTTTATTTCCACCCGCATGTCGTTATTACCCTACATGTTCAACTTATATGATTGATGCTATTAAAAAACATGGCCCTTTCTTAGGCTTGATTATGGGAATTTCTAGAATCCTTCGATGTCAGCCATTTGTTAAGGGTGGATATGATCCAGTTTCTGATCATTTTACTATTTTTAGAAACAAAAGAGCGAGTGATGAATATCGTCGCTCTATGAATTTGAAGTAGCCGATCTTTATTTATCGACTACTTTTATTTTTGGAGGAAAATATGTCAAAATCAAATAAAAATGTTAATGTTAAATTAGATACCAAAAAAATAGATGGAACTGATTGTGAAGTTTTATCTATTGGTAAAAAAGAAGTAGGTTATATCAAACCAAATGATGAATCAAAATTTGATGTCATTTTTGGTGAAGATGTATTTCATACAAAGAGTATCGATGAAGGTGTTGAAACATTAATTAGTCAATATCATTTACATCGAGGTTAATTATAAAATTTAATAAGGTGATGATTTAGATTGTTGAATAATTCTAATGAAAATGACAATGTTGATTCTAGAATTGACTGGCAAATAATCATTTGTGTATTATTATTAGCACTAATTGGAATTGGTTCTATTTTTATTGCCGTTTCTCATGACTCTTATTCAGGAGCTATCGTAAAACAAATGATAACTCAAGTTGTATGGTACACAATTGGAACAATTGCAATAGTAATTATTATGCAATTTGATTCTGAACAACTTTGGAAAATTGCCCCAGTTATTTATTGGGGTGCATTATTGATGTTGGCTTCTTTATTGGTTTTATACAGTCGATCCTTTTATATTCAAACAGGAGCCAAAAGTTGGTTTCAGTTAGGCCCATTGACTTTTCAACCTGCAGAGATCATGAAGCCTGCATTTGTTGTTATGCTAGCAAGAGTAATTGTCGAACACAATCGTAATTATGGAGAACATTTAGTTAAAACAGATTTTTGGTTATTATTAAAGATGATTCTTTGGACATTACCAATTTGTGTTTTATTAAAAGTTGAAAATGATTTTGGTACAATGTTGGTTTTCTTTGCAATGCTTGGAGGATTAGCTATCGTTTCTGGAATTACCTGGAAAATTCTTGTACCAGGAATTATTTCTTTTATAACAATTGGTGGAACGGCTTTAATTTTAGTTATAACTAGTGGTGGTCGTAAAATATTAGAAGCAGTTGGTTTTCAATCTTATCAATTTGACCGTGTTAATGATTGGTTGGATCCATCTAATCCATCTAATTTAAGTGGTTCTGGTTATCAGTTATGGCAAAGTATTAAAGCAGTTGGTTCTGGTGGATTTAGTGGAACAGGATTTAATGTTTCGCATGTTTATGTACCAGTTCGTGAATCAGATATGATTTTTTCAGTCATCGGTGAAAACTTTGGATTTATCGGTGGATTAGTATTGATTGGATTATATTTCTTCTTGATTTACCGTATGATTAGAGTAACTTTTGAAACCAAGAATATATATTATGCTTATATTTCTACTGGAATTATCATGATGATATTATTCCATGTGTTTGAAAATATTGGTATGAGTATTGGATTATTACCATTAACTGGAATTCCTTTACCATTTGTTAGTCAAGGTGGTTCAGCATTGATTGGTAATATGATTGGAATTGGCTTAATTATGTCCATGCAATACCATAATTATGGATCGATGTTTAGTTCTAGCAAAGATTTTTCATAGTATTTTATTGACTTTGTAAAATATTATTTGTATACTTATTAAAATTTGATGAAAAGATGAGTAAATAATTAATGAATGAATAAGAGAGCTTTTGAATGCTGAGATAGAGCCTTTCATTATTATTGAATATGGTCTTTGTTTTATCTTTATTAACGAGTTTTAAACAAATTAATAATGTTTAGCAAGCATTATTTTGCCAAGTATAATATACTTATTGAGATTATTGTTGTGAAGCAATAATGAACAAAGGTGGTAACACGAAGCTCTTCGTCCTTTACTATTAACTTAGTAGAGTACGAAGGGCTTTTTTATTTATGAGGGGGTAAGTTTATTGATAAAATTTAAAAATGTTTATAAAAAATATAAGTTAGATAAAAGTATTTTAACGGCTGTAAATGATGTTAATTTTGAAGTAGATGATGGTGAAATTTACGGTATTATTGGCTATTCTGGAGCTGGTAAAAGTACATTAGTAAGAATTCTTGATGGTTTGGAAGCACCCACTTCAGGTGCAATTGAAATTAATGGAAAAGATATATCTAAATTAAGCAATAAGTCATTAAGGGAACAAAGAAAAAAGATTGGAATGATTTTCCAACACTTCAATCTTCTTTGGTCTAGAACTATTATCGAAAATGTTGAATTACCATTAGAAATATCTGGGATTAGCAAAGCAGAAAGAAGGAAACAGGCAGAGGAATTTATTAAATTAGTTGGTCTAGAAGGCCGTGAAAATGATTATCCTTCTGAATTATCTGGTGGTCAAAAGCAAAGAGTAGGTATTGCAAGAGCATTAGCTAATAAACCAGAAATACTAATATCTGATGAAGCTACTAGTGCCTTAGATCCTCAAACTACTGATGAAATTTTAGACTTACTTTTAAAAATTAATAAAGAATTAAATTTAACTGTCTTATTAATAACTCATGAAATGCACGCAATTAGAAAAGTTGCTAAGAAAGTTGCAGTTATGGAGGAAGGTAAGATTGTTGAACATGGGGATATTTATGATATCTTTCAAAATCCTAAACAAAATATTACTAAACGTTTCGTAAATGAAGATAATCCAGCTTCTTCAGGTGAACTTAACATGACGGTTGATGATATCTTGGATAAATATCCAAATGGAACTGTGCTTAAATTATCTTTTAAGGGCAACCAATCACAACAACCAGTTGTTTCTAATATGATGCGTGAATTTGATACTTTAGAAATGAGTATTATTGAAGCTACTATTCATCAAACTCAAAGTGGTTCAATTGGATCACTAATAATTCAACTATTGGGTAGTCCGAAAGATCAAGATAAAGCTATTGAATATTTAAATTCATTAAACATTGAAACTGAGGTGATCAACCGTGGATAATCAAGGAATTCAATCATATTTTCAATTAAAAAATATTAATTGGTCAGCTATGAGACAAGCAACCTGGGAAACAATTTGGATGACAGCATTATCAATGATTATTGTCGCAATTGTGGGTATTATTTTAGGCTTACTTTTATTTGAAAGTCATAATAAAAAAGGCATTGGATGGAAAATATTAAATTGGATCATTTCCTTTTTTGTAAATGTATTTCGTTCAATCCCATTTATTATCTTAATTGTATTATTACTCCCATTTACAAGAGATTTAGTTGGGACAATTATTGGTCCTAAAGCTGCGATTCCTTCATTAGTAATTTCTGCAGCACCATTTTATGCAAGAATGGTGGAAGCTGATTTTAGAGAAGTTGATAGTGGAGTTATTGAAGCTGTGAAATCAATGGGAGGAACTAATTGGGATGTCATTTTTAAAGTTTTACTTCCTGAAAGTACGCCCGCATTAATTGCTGGTGGAACTGTAACTGCTATTTCATTAATTTCTTATACTGCAATGGCTGGAGCTATTGGATCAGGTGGTTTAGGATATTTAGCATATTTAGATGGTTTCCAATCTAATAATAATACTGTTACTTTAGTTTCAACTGTTATTATTTTAATAATTGTTCTAATTGTTCAAACTATTGGTGATTTATTAGTTAAGAAAACTGACAAACGTTCATTATAAGGAGGATTAATTATGAAAAAAATTGTATCCTTCGGTTCAGTAATAATTTTATTTATCATTTTATTATTTTTAGGACCTGGTAATTATAAAGCTAAAAATACTTTAAGAGTAGGAGCCTCTAACATCCCACATGCTGAAATATTAAGGCATGTAGAACCTATCTTGAAAAAAGAAGGTATAAAACTTGATATTGTTACATTTCAAGACTATGTATTGCCTAATCGTGCTTTAATTGGTAAACAATTAGATGCTAATTATTTCCAAACACCAGCATTTTTAGATCAATGGAATAAGCAAAATGATGCAGATCTAGTAAATATGGGTGCTGTTCATTTGGAACCAATTGGAATTTATTCTAAGAAGGCAAAAAGTTTATCTCAACTAAAAGATGGATCTAAAATCTTGGTAAGTAGTAATGCTCCTGATTACGGAAGAATTATTCAATTATTCCAGCAACAAGGTTTAATTAAAATCAAAAAAGGTGTTAATATTTCTCAAGCTACTTTTAGTGATATTACTTATAATCCTAAACATTTAAAATTTCAAACAGGCTATGAGCCTAAAATTATGCCATTAATTTATAATAACGGTGAAGGTGATGCAGTAGCTATCAATTCTAATTATGCTGTACAAGGTGGTTTACAACCTGATAAGCAATCTATTGCGCTACAAAAGGCAACTAAAGACTCTCCTTACAACAATATTGTAGCTGCTAGACATAATGATCGTAATAATCGAGAAATTAAATTATTAGTTAAGGCTTTACAATCTAAGTCAACTCAAAACTGGATTAAAGATAAATATAAGGGTGCAGTTTTACCTGCCGAAAAATAAATAATCTTTTATGAAGTACTCATTATTTGAGTGCTTTTTTTATTGACAAAGTTATTTAGCATATATATAGTTAGTTATATAAGCAACTAACTAAAATTGCATTGGAGGTGCTTACATGCAATTTGACTTTCAAAGTCCGGAACCCATATTTTTACAAGTTTCAAATCAAATTGAAGATGCTATTTTTACAGGGGCTTTTAAAGAAGGAACTCAGATTCCATCAACTACAGAAATATCGAAAACATTTCAAATCAACCCAGCAACTGTACTAAAAGGGATGAACCTTCTAGTTAACAATAATTTATTAGAAAAACAAAGAGGACGTGGAACATTTGTTACTTATGGGGCTCAACAAAGAGTAATTAATGAACGTCGAGAACATTTCTATCACGATTATATATTGAATTTAATCAATGAATCTAAAAAATTGCATTTATCTAAAGATGACATATTGGAATTAATAAAGAGGGGTTATGACAATGGATAAACTAGAAATTAAAAACTTAAATAGGAATTTTAAATTTGGTAAACAAAAGGTTTTAAAAAATATTAATGTATCTTTTTTATCTAATAAGATTTATGGATTATTTGGTGAAAATGGAGCTGGTAAATCCACTTTGATGAGCATCATTGCTGATTATAATTTCCCAACTAGTGGAGAAGTTTTATTAGACGGTGAAAATGTTCATGATAATGATAATGCACTATCAAAAATTTATTATATGAATCAAAATAATATGTATCCTAAAAATAAAAAAGTAGCTAAGACTTTTAAATTTGTTCAATCAATGTATGAAGGATATGATGTTAATTTACAAAATAAATTAGTTAAAGAATTTCAACTAAATACTAAGAGTCGTTTTAATAAGTTATCTACCGGATATAAATCTATTATGAAAATAATTATTGCATTATGTGTGCCATGTGAATTTATCATGCTTGACGAACCTACCTTAGGTCTTGATGCTAGGAATCGTGATATTTTTTATCGAGAATTAATTGAATCATATACGGATCATCCTAGAACATTTGTTATTTCTACACATATTATTGAAGAAATAGATAAATTGGTCAGCGATGTTGTAATGATAAATAATGGAGAAATTATTTTGAATGATTCTGCTGATAATATTAGATCTAAAGCATATTCAATTAACGGGCCTGCTGATTTCGTTGATGAATATGTTCATGGCTTAGATATAATTGGCAAAGAATCACTTGGTCAATATGAAACGGTTCATATTATGGGACAATTACCACAAAAAGAGATTCCTAGTGGTGTTGAAGTAAATAAAATGGAACTTCAAAAATTAATTGTTAATTTAATGGACAGAAGTGAAGGTGATTAATATTTATGAAAGAACTAGCTTTATATAAAAATCTTATTAAGAGATATTTATTTTATTTATTAATTTTTTCCTCCATATTTTTCATAAACAATCTTTTTTTCAATAATATGCCTATTATTGAAATGATTAGTTCTATCAGTAACTATATATTTTTTTATATGGCTTTAATTTTTTCATTTAATTATTATTTATTCAAAATATTTATTGCTAATGGGATTAGTAGACAAAAGTTATATAAAATAAAGATATACCTACTGTTATCTTTTTCTATAATTATTAATATGATAGGTTTTATTATAAATTTATTTAAATTTAATATATTAGACAAGACTCATTATGGTCTTTATTATCAACTCTATTTTCATTTCTTTAATAGTTATACAATAAACATAATTTCTATGTTTATTGTTGGATTGATATCTATTATGTTAGTCATTTTACTTATTAATACCTTAGGAACTCTTTTATCTATTTTCAATGTAATTGGTAAAATAATTACATTTATTTGTACTTATTTTGTATTAACAATAATTCTATCTTCTATTGGTATTTATAGTGAATTACTAGGTGGCAGTAATAATGTACAATATATTTTTGCTTTAATAACAGGATTAAATTCTGCTACTCGTAATGGATATAATGGAAATCCAATAAATATCTCAATAACTTTTATTATATGTATTATTGTATTGCTTATTATTAATTATAAATTGACTAAAATTACTCAAGTAAGAAAATGATCTTAAGAGAGGATGATATTTATGAAAGTAAAATCTATATTTAGGAAAATAAATCAAAAAAATTTATTTACTTGTTTATTATTTATAATTTTCATATGTTTATTTAATTGGATTTTTAGCGGACAATCTAAAAATGCAGTATTAAGTATGATTAACTCATTACCAATGTTTGTAGATTTATGTTTTATTGGATTATTGTCCAGAAATTACGATAATTTTAAAATATCAATTCAAAGTGGTATGAGCAGAAAAAATTTTTGGAAGTCTAAACTATTTTTAATTATTTTTAGTGCTCTTATATGCAATATAATTAGTTTTATAATTACTATAATAATGTATTCTATTAATAGTAATTATTTAAATTCTTTTTATATTGATAATTATTTTCACTTTTTTAATTCCTACATAATTAATTTCATTTTTATGTTTATAACTGGTTTTTGTATGATGCTATTTTTACTTCTTTTGTTTAATACATGGGGGAGCTTAATGTCATTATTTAATCACATTGTTAAAATCATTATATATTTAATACTATTTAGTTTAATGATTTCATTCTTTATTGGAATTACTCATGAAGGATTTTATGAATATTTTGTAAATTTAATGGATAATATGCATGTTGAAGCCATTTTTAAATTCTTATCTGGTTTTAACACTATAGATATAGATAGGAGACACTTATTATCTAATGCCAATCCAATAAATGCAATTTCAACATTAGTTGTTTCTAGCTTAATTTTGGGATGCATTAACTATCAAGTAACAAAATTTCAACAAGTAAATAGATAGAATAGGAAGATATTTATGAAAGAACAAGAAATATTTAAAAATGTTTTAAAAAAGTATTTATCAATTTCTTTTGGTATTATCTTTTTATTATTTTTATGGGAAATATTTATCACAGAAACTACAAGACAGTTAAATCTATTTAATCTTTTGCATGAAATATTTATATCAACACCCTTTGGAATTACATTTAATATAATATTATTGTTAATTTTTAGTTTTAGTTACAAAAATTTTAAATTATCTATCCAAAATTCAATTAGTAGAAGAAAATACTTTATAATAAAGTGCAAGTTAATATTATTATTTTCAATAATATCTGTTTGTTTTAATCTTTTAGAAAGTTTTATAGATAAATTCATTTTTCATATTTACGCAGATAATTTTTATTCTCATCAATATGACAGTTATTTTAGAATTGATATATTTAATCAAACTTCTAATTTCTTAATTACCTTGTTTGTAATGATATTCTTTATTTTATTGCTTAATACATGGGGTAGCTTTCTATCATTGTTTTCTGCTTTTTGGAAATTTATTTTTCATATCTTTTTTATATCAATGTTTTTATCTTGTTGCTTATTATTAAGTGATCAAGTATACTATAATATTTTTTCTAGATTTATGGTATCCATTAATTCTTCTTTTATACTAGACTTTTTATTTGGATTTATTGATGGAATAAATAATAAACCAGCATCTCAAATAAATTATAAAGATATTATAATTTACAATCCAACTTGTATAATATTATTTTTAATCATTATATCTTCAATATTATTTTTAATTAATTATAAATTAACGAAATTAAAGCAAGTAAATAGATAAATAATTGAATACAAAATTTTTTAAAATATGATATACTATAGTTTCAAAGATTAATTATAGGACGGTTATAAAAATGGCAAATAAAACACATTTAGCACTATTATTTGGTGGAGATTCATCAGAACATGATGTTTCAAAACGTTCAGCACATAATATTTATGATGCAATGGATAAAGAAAAATATGATATTAGTTTATTTTTACTTACTAAGAAGGGTATTATCTTAAGTAATGAGGCTTCTCATCGTGTTTTCAATGGTGAACCAGAAGATGATGTTGTAAAAGAAGAAATGTCTAAATTAGATTTTTCAGATCCTTTGGCACCAATCAAAAATCTATCAGAAGTTAAAGATATTGATGTATTTTTCCCTATTATTCATGGTAATTTAGGTGAAGATGGTACTATTCAAGGTTTATTAAGACTATTGCATAAACCATATGTTGGTAGTGGTATCTTAGAATCAGCTATGGGTTTTGATAAAGACATTACTAAAAAAATGTTAAATCTTGCAAATGTTAGAAATACTAATTACCAATTAATTACTCCTGATAATAAAGATGAATGGTCATATGCTAAGTTACAAGCTAAATTTGGCGATGTAATTTTCTTAAAGCCAGCTAACCAAGGATCATCAGTTGGTATTCATAAGATTACCAATGAACAAGAATTTGAAGATGGCTTAAAAGATGCATTTAGATATGATTATAAAATTCTTGCTGAACAATCAATTAATGGTCCAGAAGAATTAGAAATCTCTATTTTAGGTAATGAAAAACCTATTGCTTCTAAATTAGGTGCAATTAGAGTTCCTAAACAAGATAAATTCTATACTTATGACAATAAGTTTGTTGATGCTAGTCAAGTTATTTTTGATATTCCAGTAGATGTTTCAACAGAATTATCTGATGAAATTACTGATATGGCATTAAGAGCTTATAAAGCATTAGGCCTTAAAGGTATGGCGCGTATTGACTTCTTAGTATCTAAGGACGATGTACCATATCTTGGAGAGGTTAATACTCTTCCTGGATTTACTAATATTAGTTTATATCCACAATTATGGGAATCATCTGGTATTAGCTATACTGAATTGATTGATCGATTAATTGATTTAGCATATGCTGAGTTTGATCGTCAAGCTAATATTATTCATGATTTTAAACCATTATCATAATATTTTTAAAAGTACTCAATAGAGTACTTTTTTATTTTGAATTAGTGTTAAATAACATTCGTATATTATGAATGGGAGGCGATAACTTTTGGTTGAAAGATGTGATTGGGCAAAAGATAATCCAAAGTTATTAATATATCACGATAGAGAATGGGGAGTTAAGGAAACTAATAATCGAAAATTGTTTGAAAAACTATCTCTTGAAATTATGCAAGCAGGTTTGAAATGGACTTTAATTCTAGATAAAAGGAATGAAATTATAAAGGCTTTCGATGATTTTGATGTTGAAAAAATTTCAGAATATAGTATTAATGATATTAAGCGTCTAATGAATAATAAAAATATAATTAGAAATCAAAAAAAGATAGAAGCAATTATCTATAATGCAAGAATATGTAGATCTATCAATTTAAATAAATTTATATGGGAGCCATTTAATTATAGTATGTTAGATCATTTATTGAATACGGGTGAATACAAATATATAGATTCTTTTATCCATAAGTATGTTTTGAATTTTAAAAGAAAAGGATTTAAAAGGATTGGAAATAAAACATTATATTCATTTTATCAAGCAATTGGTGTGATTAATGACCATGAATTAAAATGTTTTTATCATAATAGATAAAAAAGTGTTGATTAAAAATAATAAAGGGGTATTATAGTAATATACTTACGAAAGGGTATACAATAAGGTGTATACATTATTTAATCACCATGCAAAAAAGTGGCGCATTAATAAAGAAGTCCAGGATTATTATGGGCATTACTCAAGCTGAATTAGCTAAAAGAACAAATTGTACACAAACTACGATTAGTAATATTGAAAATGGTAATCATAAAACCGATTTACATACCATTTCATTAATATCTGATATATTAAATATTCCAATCGAAAGTTTTTCTAATGATACCTTTCAACTTACACATCGTAAATTGGATAAAATTTATGAATATATTTTGGACGGTAAATTAGATTCTGCTAAGCATTGTTTGGATGGAATTATTGCTTTTAATATTGATGATACTATTACAAAAGGTAAATATTATTTTTATAGTGGCTATATTACTTTTTATCAACAAAAAGACTATGTTAAAGTGATTCCTTTAATGTTAAATGCATATTACTGTTTTTATAAGGATAAAAAGAATCTATCATATTATGTTTGGACATGTAGCTATCTTGCTAAATCATATTATTTACTAAATAGTTACGATGAGTCTAATTATTATATTAATAATGTATTAACAATTATTAATGCAGATGATAGTATTGACCATTCTCTGGAACATATAAAAGATGCTTACAATATGTTGCATTATGTTTTATGCAAAATGAAGAGATTTAAAGATGCAAAATGTATATCTAATTTAATTGAATACCGAGAATTAGCCTTTATTGCAAACTTTGAAATTATTTTAAGAGATCATAAAAGAAATAGACCTGATGATGTTCAATTTAATAACTTATGTAATTATATATGTAGTTTAGGAATAAAGTTACCAAATAATTTTCAAAAACTTATTGAAAAACATAATTTAGAATAAATAAAAAAGGATTCCAAAAGGTGAAGTGACCCCCAAAAGTTGGACAAGAAATTGTTCAATATTTTGGGGGTCATTTTTTGGTTAAATTTAGTTATGAATTTAAATTAAATGTTGTTTTAGAATATCTACAAGGATATGGTTCAACTTATCTTTGTAAAAAATATAATATTGTGAATAATAGTACTGTTTTGCTATGGATTAATATGTATAAAGCCTACGGCTTAAAGGGTTTAATTGTAAGAAATTACGATAAAGTGTATTCTGGTGAGTATAAAATAAAAGTGCTGAATTGGATTCACACCCACCACAAGTCGTATCCAGAAACAGCACTTCAATTCAATATATCTGCCAGTAGTACTATCTTCACTTGGCAGAGAAGAATGGAGACCAAAGGCATACGATCATTTTACAACAAACGTGGTCGCCCTAAAATGAAGAAAACTAAATCAATCATAAACGCACATCAAAAAGCTTTATCTAAAAAATATATGGTTAAATATCATTATGAAAAAATTAAAATTGAAAATAATAATAGTAGTCAATTTGTTTGTGTAAACAAACTTATTCATCAATTAAAGAATTTCTCCAAGAGCTATATTTTAAAGATTATTGAGTATCCTCGGAGTCTTTATTATTATAATCTTAAGAAAGCTACGCTTTCTTTCAATAAATGTGGTATTGAAAAGCAAATAAAAAAAATCATTCTAAAACATACTTCTTATGGATACCATAGGGTAACTGCAGTATTAAGGAAATCCGGATTAAATATCAATCATAAACGTGTACAAAAGATAATGAAACGTAATAATTGGCAATGTAAATTGTTTAGTCGACGCAAACGTAAGTATAATTCATATAAAGGTCAAGTAGGCAAGATTGCTTATAATATATTAAATGGTGATTTTACAGCCAATAAATTTGGGCAAAAAATTACTACTGACGTTAGTGAATTTAGATATGGCAATGAAGATATAAACCATCGGGTTTATTTATCACCAGTAATGAATTTATATTCAGACAAAATAATATCTTTTAATATTAGTAAACATCCAAATGTAAGTTTTACTTTAAAGGCACTAAATGAAGCAATGCTTAATCTAAAATCATTACCTTATAGAACTATTGTGCACAGTGATCAAGGTTTTCAATATCAACATCATAGTTGGGCTAATACATTGAAAAAATATAATGCGATTCAGTATATGTCCCGTAAAGGGACATGCTTAGATAATGCACAGATGGAATCATTTTTTCATATTATGAAAAGTGAAATGATATAATACAAAAGGATCCTTAATCCATGCCATGAAAGCATGGATTAAGGATTACAATAATAATAGAATAAAAGAAAAACTAGGATACCAATCACCAAATCAATATTTGGGATTAATATCCTAGTAAAAGTTGTCCAACTTTTGGGGTTCACATCAATATGAGCTTTTTTATTTATTCTTTATTTTGTAAATCTGTTTTTACCATTAGAACATCACAACTTGCTGATCTTGTTACATATGAAGCTACGGAACCAATTAAAATTCTTTCAGTCATATTCTTACCGTTAGCACCAATCATGATTAAATCCGTATTAAATCTTTTGACTAAATCTTTTGCAATAATTGATTTTGGCATTCCATATTCAATAACATAATCAACATTGTTAACTCCGGAATCAATTGCTGTTTGTTTATATTTATCTAATGTCTTTTTTGCATCAGATGTTAATTCATCTAACATTGATGTATCGAAAGTGGCTAAATCGTTAAAAACTCTTGTATCAATAACATGTGCAATGTGTAAGCTAGCATTGTTTCTTTTGGCTACTTCTACTGCTTTATTGAAAGCTAATTTAGAATATTTTGATCCATCAATTGGAACTAAAATTTGTTCGTAGTTTTTTAACATATTATGCACCCCAATATTTATTTTTGTGGTAGAAATTTAATTAATGTTAATTCCATCACTAAGGACATTATACAACTAATGATTAATATTATGATAATAAATGGAATGCTATTTATTATTATTGATATTAAAGATAATATTGCTAAACCAATAAATATTAGACCGTATTTTTTAACCATTGAGCTTAATAAATTGTTATTTTCAGGATGAAGTAACATGAATGGTTTATTACGATGCTTATATAGATATATCCCCATTATTGATAGAATAATTGTAAATATTGTCATCAAAATTATAATAATCATTTTGATCCTCCATTATTTTTTCTTTGTGCATTGATTAATTTTTCATATTGTATTTTATATGCAGTTTCAATTTTTCCATTACTCTTTGGTTTATAATATTCATCGTTCTTTATTTTATTAGGTAAGTATTGTTGCTTAACCCAATCATTTGGATAATCATGAGCATATTTATAATCAATGCCATGGCCTAATTTTTTGGCTCCAGAATAGTGTGAATCTTTTAGATAATTAGGTATTTCTCCATAGTTACCACTTTTAATACGTTCAATAGCACTATCGATAGCTTTAATACCAGAATTAGATTTAGGTGACAATGATAGTTCAATAATTGTATCTGCTATTGGGATTCTCGCTTCCGGTAACCCAACTTTATTTGCTGCATTAATAGCTTCAACAGTTCTAGCACAAGCAGGAGGATTAGCCAATCCAATATCTTCATAAGCAATAACCATCAATCGACGGCTAACAGAATTTATATCTCCAGATTCCAATAGTCTAGCTGCATAATGTAAGGCTGCATTTACATCGGATCCACGGATAGATTTTTGAAATGCTGATACTACATTATAATGAGCATCACCATTTTTATCTTGAGTTAAAGCTTTCTTTTGTAAACATGCCTCTATATCTGGTAATTTTATTTCTACTATACCTTCATTATTGATTTTGGTAGATTTAGCAGCTAATTCTAAAGCATTTAATGCACTTCTTAAATCACCATTTGTACTATTAGTTAGAAAACTCATTGCATCATCATTAATTTTTATATCCATATTACCTAGTCCATCATTTTTATCCTCTAATGATCTTTTTATTGCATTGTGAATATCATTAGAAGTTAGGGGATAGACTTCAAAAATTTGAGTCCTACTTCTTATAGCAGGATTAATATTTATATATGGATTTTCAGTAGTTGCACCAATTAAAATAATATTTCCGCTTTCTAATAGTGGTAACAAAAAATCTTGTTTGGTTTTATCAAGTCGATGTATTTCATCTAAAAGTAATACTACAGTACCTGACATTTTTGCTTCTTCAGCAACTATTTGCAAATCTTTTTTAGTATCAGTGGCAGCATTTAGTTGTCGAAAGGCATATTTTGTAGAACCAGCAATTGCGCTTGCGATACTTGTTTTTCCGGTTCCAGGAGGTCCATATAGAATCATTGATGATAAGATTTTGGCTTTAACCATTCTATTAATAATTTTTCCCTTACCAACTAAATGTTGTTGACCAACCACATCCTCAATCTTTTTGGGTCTCATTCGATAAGCTAAAGGATGCAAATAATCACCACCTTAATTATTTAAAAATATTTTTAATTTTATCCATAAATGAGGACTTTGAATCTTTTTTACTTGAATCATTTTTTTGTGAATCATTATTATGATTATACTTATTTTCAAAATCTATTTTATTAATATTAATGGATTGTTTATTAGCGTAAACAACACCATAATTTTCAGGTTCAGTTTTATAAAATGAATCAGTTTTTATAACAAATTTTATATTATTTTGTGAAGCTAATTTAATAAAAGGGGAAATTAAATCGTGTGATAAATTTCCATTTAATATTAGTTGATAACTAGAGTTATTTTCAAATTCTTTATTTAAATCTTGAATGGCATTAGAATTACCTAAATCTTTTATTTTAATTGCAAATGAAACTCGTTCTCTAAAAGTTCCTAAATACTTTCTTTGTTCGTCTGGGTTTACTTTAGGAGTGCCTCCCATTGAAGACTGTTCTAATCTATCATTTACATTATTTTCGCTCATAATAAAACTCCTTTTTATTTGCACTTAATAAATACCATTCTATCATTTATTAAATAATGGTAACAAAAAAGTGTTTTGCATAAGCAAAACACTTTCGATAAAAATGAAATATTGAATTATAGTTTGTTGTAGTATTCAACAATAAGTGAAGCATCAATATCAGCATTCATTTCATCACGTTGAGGTAATCTAGTGATTGAACCTTCAAGTTTGTCAGCATCAAATGATACGTATTGTGGACGACCAACAACGGCGTCAACAGCATCTTTGATGATTTGTAGATCTTTTGATTTTTCACGAACTGAAACAACTTGACCTACTTTTACTTCGTATGAAGGAATGTCAATACGTTTACCATCTACAGTAATGTGACCATGGTTTACTAATTGACGAGCTTGACGACGAGTAGTTGCTAAACCTAAACGGTAAACAACGTTATCTAATCTACGTTCTAGTAAAATCATGAAGTTATCACCGTGACGACCTTCTCTAATTTTACCTGCACGAGTAAATAATTTTGAGAATTGACGTTCAGTTAAACCATACATGTAACGTAATTTTTGTTTTTCCTTTAATTGAGTACCATATTCAGATAATTTACCACGACGACCTTGACCGTGATCACCTGGTGCGTAAGGGCGACGAGCTAATTCTTTACCAGTACCTGATAATGAAATACCAAGACGACGCGAAATTCTCCAACTAGGACCTGTATATCTAGACATAAAAATATCCTCCAATAAATTTGTTTTGGAGTAAAATAATCCTTTATATACTTAGTATTCGTGCATATTGTTTTGCGACTTTCGCTTCAGCAGCCGTGAAGTTACTAGTAGGACCAATGTTGCGGCATCAATATGTTGACGAGCTTACCGTATATTGCTGCATTATTTTACACAAAAAGTATTCTACGTTCATTTTTATACTTTGTCAATATTCAAATGATTAATGAACACTTTTACAAATTCTCTTAATATATTTTCATCTTCTATTGAAAAACGATTTAAAATAGGGGCATCAATGTCTAACACTCCAAAATTCTTACCATCTTTCATAATAGGTATAACAATTTCAGATTTGCTATCTGAATCACAAGCAATGTGGTCAGGAAATTCGTTAACATTTTTAACTCTTTTTGTTTTTTGTTCTTTTAAAGCATTACCACATACTCCACGGCCATTTTTAATATGAACACATGCTACTTTTCCCTGAAATGGACCAAGAATTAGTTCATCATTTTGTTTCTCATATAAATAGAATCCAGCCCAGCTGATATCTTTCATGCTTTGCATTAACAGTGCGGATGCATTCGCCATATTAGCAATATTATTATTTTCGTTACTTAAAAGTGCATCTAATTGTTTAGCAATCATTGATTTAATTTCGCTCATATTTACCTACCTATCTACCTTATAAATTGTTTATTAGGTGTTTTAATAATCTTTACATACTGATATAATTTAAATATATATGGAGTTATTCTATTATTATTAAAAATAAATTACAAATAAAAAATATTATTAAATAAAAATTAAGGGGACATACGATAAAATGATTGTAATAGTATCTGCTATATTAGTAGTTGCCGTAATAATTATGCTAATATTAGTTGTTTATCAAAAAAGTGTTTTGAAAAAGATTCAAGATGCTATTAATAAAAAGGACACTTTAAGTAAAGCACCAATTGGTGACAATATTGAAGCTACTTCTAAATTAAATTTAACTGGTGATTCTTTTGATCAATTTAATGATTACAAAGAAAAATATGAAAAAATTATTAATGATGATTTACCAAGCATTAATGTTGCATTAAATGATGCCAACAGTAATGCTAAGACATTTAGCTTATTACAGGCTAATTCATTATTGTCCGAATCTGTTAATTCACTTAATGAAATTGAAGATTCTATGGGTAAAATTGATAATGGCTTAAATCAACTTAAAAATTTGGATGAGCAGCATACAAGAGCTATTGATGAATTAGATAAACAAATAAAAGACTTAAATAAAAACATTTTATCTAAGAATTATTCTTATGGTCCTAGTAGTGACAAAATAGAAGATGAGTTAAGCAACATCAAATCTGAATATCAAGAATTTATTAAGACTGTTGAATCAGGTGATCAATATACAGCTGATGATATCTTAAATAGTTTAGTTAAAAAAATTGAAATAATTGAATCATTAATGAAAGAGACGCCTAAGCTTTATTTATCTTTATCTAAAGACTTTCCAAAACAAATTGATGAAATTTATCGTGGCCATAGAACTATGATTGAGACAGATTATAATTTCTCAGATGATAATATTGATGAAAATATTGAAATAATAAAATCATCAATTAATAAAGCTATCTCTTTGCTTTCTGATTTAAAGATTGATGATGTTAAGCAAGAAAATTATAAAATTGAAAAAACTATTGATTCTATGTACGAAATGATGGAAAAAGAAGTTATTGCTAAACGTAAAGTTCGTAAAAACATTAAATTAGTTTATGATTATATTTATCATGCACGTCGTCAGAATCATATGTTACTTGAAGAACTGGATCAGTTAAGTAAGAATTATACTTTAGAACATGATGAAATAAAAAAGGCTAAATTATTTTCACAACAAATTCATCAAATTGAAAGTATTTATAATAATGATTATCAACTTATTATGGATAAAAAAGCTGTTTATTCTGAAGTTCAATCTCATCAACAAGATTCTAAAAAACAATTAAGTGCTATTGAAAAAGAGCAAAAAGATATTAATGATTCTGTTGCTGATTTAAATGAGGAAGAAAATACAGCACGTGAATTAATTCAAAAATTTGATTTTCAACTTTTAAACATTCGTCGTAAAATTGATAACTTAAATTTACCTGGTTTACAAGATGATTTTATGGAAAAATATAAGTATTCTTACAAAAAGGTTTCTGAATTAGGTTCTACTATTAATCAAGTTAAAATTAGTATGGATGAAATTAATAAAAAATTAAATACTATGGATAAAGCGATGGAAGAATTAATTTCTGACACTGAAGAAATAGTAGACAACGCAATTTTGGCTGAACGATTGATGCAATATGCTAATCGATATAGAAACAATAATGAAGAAGTTAATGCTGCTTGTGTTGAAGCAAAAAATTATTTTGATAATGACTTCGACTATGAAAAAAGTTTAAAAATTATTTCTTCTGCAATAGAAAATGTTGATTCAGGGGCTTTCAATCGCATAAAGAAAGAATACTATCAAAATAAGCAAAATGAATCGAAAAAAAATTAAATTGATAAAGAAGTGATGTCTATAAACTAACATTACTTCTTTTTTTCTGTTATAATTATAAGATTGTTTATCTTATTACTTTGAGTAAGTATTATGAAAAGAGGGTCGAATAATAATGATTTATTTTGATAATAGTGCTACAACTAAGCCTGATTTGAGTGTTGTTGATACTTATTCTAAAGTCAGCAAAAATATTTGGGGTAATCCATCTAGTCTTCATCAATTTGGAGAGCAATCTTTTAATCTTTTAGAACAATCTCGTCAGCAGATAGCTAAGATATTAAACGTCTTTCCAGATGAAATCTTTTTCACTGGTGGAGGTACCGAAGGCGATAATTGGGCTATTAAGGGTACAGCAATGGTCAAAAGAAAATATGGTAATCATATTATTACTTCTTCGGTTGAACATCCCGCAGTAATAAATTCTATGAAACAACTAGAAAAGTTAGGCTTTGAAGTGACATATCTACCTGTAGATCAAAATGGAAAAGTAAGCGTTGAAGATGTTAAAGCATCAATCAAGCATTCTACGATTTTGGTTTCCATTATGGCTGTTAATAATGAAGTTGGTTCAATTCAACCTATTGAACAAATTGGTGAATTATTAAAAAAATATCCTACAATTCAATATCATATTGATGCAGTTCAGGGAATAGGTAAAGGCTTGCATGATATCATATTTAATGATCGTGCCGACTTGATAACTTTTTCTGGCCATAAATTTCATGCACCTCGTGGTGTAGGCTTTATGTATAAGCGTCGTGGTAAAAAAGTTGAGCCACTACTAGCAGGTGGGGGACAAGAAAAGAACTTAAGAAGTAGTACAGAAAATCTTCCTGCAATAGTAGCAATGGCTAGAGCTTTGAGGTTGCTAACTGATAATGAAAAAGAAAAAGTTGCAAAGCAAGCAGAAATAAAAAACTTTATTTTCAATTATATTTCTAAATTTGATAATGTTATAACTTTTTCTAAAGATAATGCTGAGTTTGCTCCTCATATCTTGTGTTTTGCAATTAAAGGAGTAAGGGGAGAAACAATTGTTCATGCATTTGAAAGCTATGGTATATTTATATCTACTACTAGTGCGTGCTCATCTAAAAAGCATTTAACTTCTAGCACTTTAACGGCAATGAAGATTCCCGAAGAGGATGCTACTAGTGCGGTTAGAATTTCATTGGATGAAAATAATACAATGGATGAAGCTAAGAAATTTATTCAAATTTTTGATATACTTTATGAAAAGTTTAAGAAAATTAATGCTTAGAAAGGAATGAATCGATGCAATATACTGAGATAATGGTTCGATACGGTGAATTATCTACTAAGGGTAAGAACCGTAAAGACTTTATTAAGCAACTTGGTAAGAATGTTAAACGAGTTTTGCATAATTTTGATCATCTTAAAATTAATGCTAGAAGAGATCGCTTGCATGTAACTTTAAATGGTGAAACTTCTGATAAAGTTATTGATCGTTTAAAAGATGTTTTCGGGATTGAAACTTTTTCTCCTGCTATGAAGGTAGAAAAAGATATAGATGCTGTAAAAAAAGTGGCTTTAGAAATGGTTAAAGACCAATATAAACCCGGTATGACATTTAAAATTGATACTAGACGTCAAGATAAGAATTTCCCATTAGATACTCATGAAATCAATGAAGCACTGGGAAGTGCAATTGTTGATAATATTGACGGAATAAAAGCTAAAATGAATAAGCCCGACATTGCTATTCGTGCAGAATTTAGAATGAATGGGGTTTTCTTGTCTAGCTTAACGATTCCTGGATCTGGAGGTTTGCCAGTTGGTACTGGTGGACGTGCAACTATGATGTTATCTGGTGGAATTGATTCTCCGGTTGCATCATATTTAGGGATGAAACGTGGTGTTAAACTAGATATGGTTCATTTTTATAGTCCTCCATACACTAGTGAACAAGCTTTAGCCAAAGCCAAACAATTAACTGAAAAATTAACTCGTTTTGGTGGTAATATTCAATTCCTTCAAGTACCATTTACTGAAATCCAAGAAGAGATTAAGGAAAAAGTTCCTGAAGGATATTTAATGACTGTTCAACGTAGAATGATGTTAAGACTAACTGCTGCATTAACAATTAGTAGACATTGTAAAGGTATTTTTACTGGTGAATCATTAGGCCAAGTAGCTTCTCAGACATTAGAAAGTATGATGGCAATTAATGATGTAACTAATATGCCAGTTTTAAGGCCATTAACTTCATTGGACAAAACTGAAATTATTAGAATTGCTGAAAACATTGATACTTATGAACTATCTATTATGCCATTTGAGGACTGTTGTACTGTATTTACACCACCAGCACCAAGAACTAAACCTAATTTATATCGCACAAGAGAATGTGAGAATATGATTGATGTAAAAGGTCTAATGGAACGTGCTCTAGATAATGTCAAAATTGTTGATATTAAACCAGGAGAAGAATTCTTAAATGCTAATGAAGATGTTTTCTCTGAATTACTATAAATTTATTTTATAATTATTAAATGAATAGGAATGATTAAAAATGGAATTAACATTTTTAGGTAAAAAAGTTAATACTGATGGTGAACCAATTAATGTTGGTAATACATTACCAGACTTTAAAGTTTTAAATTCTAATAATGAAATCGAAACTAATAAAGACGTTTTAGGTAAAGTTACTGTAATTAGTTCGGTTCCAGATATTACATCCGATGTATGTAGTTTAGAAACGAAGAAATTTAATCGTAAGGCTGATGACTTTTCAAATGTAAACTTTTTAACTATTTCTAAAAATACAGTCGATGAACAAAAAGACTGGTGTGCTGCTAAAGGTGTAAAAAATATAGAATTATTATCAGATAAAGATTTATCTTTCGGTAAAGCTACTCATACTTATGTTCCAGATATTGATGCTTTAGCTAGAATGATTTTTGTTCTGGATAAAGATGGTAAGGTAGTTTATCGCCAAGTAATTCCAGAAATTGGAACACTACCAGACTTCAATGAAGTTGTGAAATCTATTGAAAAATTAAGTAACAATGTTGACGACTAGTCAAAAATTGTCTAATATATAGTTATTGATAAAGAAAGTGTTGAACAAGAGAGTATTTTTAAAATAATGTGAACAGAAAGAAAATTAATTGATGAAAAATTTTCCTTTATTTTAAATTGAAGGTAGCTTGGGAGCTTTCATATTGAACTTAGAATAGATATGAACGGGACCATCGTTAAATGGAATTAAGTGAGAATATTAATTGTTTTAGTATTCTAAATTAGGTGGTACCACGAGCACTTCGTCCTATTGGATGAGGTGCTCTTTTTTTATAATTTGGAGGGAAATTATGTCTAAAGAAACAGAAATGTCAACAAAGTATGATCATAATGCTGTTGAACAAGGTCGTTATAAAACTTGGCTAGACGAAGATGTCTTTAAACCAAGTGGTGATAAAAAAGCAAAACCATATTCAATTGTTTTACCCCCACCAAATGTTACTGGTAAGTTACATTTAGGCCATGCCTGGGATACAACTTTACAGGATATGTTAATCAGACAAAAAAGAATGCTTGGTTATGACACTGTATGGGTTCCAGGAATGGATCATGCTGGAATTGCTACTCAAGCTAAGGTTGAAGCTAAGCTAAGAGAACAGGGTATTACTAGATATGATTTAGGCCGTGAAAAATTTGTCGATAAAGTTTGGGAGTGGAAAGATGAATATGCTGCTACTATTAAAGAACAATGGGCAAAGATGGGCCTTTCTTTAGATTACAGTAGAGAACGTTTTACTTTAGATGATGGATTATCCGATGCTGTCAAAAAAGTTTTCGTTGACTTATACAATAAAGGGCTAATTTATCGTGGACAATATATTATTAACTGGGATCCACAAGCACAAACAGCCTTATCAGATATTGAAGTTGTTCATAAAGACGATAAAGGTGCATTTTACCATGTTAAATATCCATTTGCTGATGGAGTAACCTTTGATGGTAAAGATTATATTGAAATTGCTACTACTCGTCCCGAAACTATGTTTGGGGATGTTGCTGTAGCAGTTCATCCTGATGATGAAAGATATAAAGAATTAGTTGGTAAAAAGATTGTAGTCCCATTAGTTAATCGTGAAATTCCAATTATTGCTGATAAATATGTAGATCCTGAATTTGGAACTGGAATGGTTAAGATAACTCCTGCTCATGATCCTAATGACTTTAAAGTTGGTAACCGTCATGATTTAGAACGCATCAATACTATGAATGGTGATGCTACTATGAACGAAAATGCCGGTAAATATAATGGCATGGATCGTTTTGAAGCTAGAAAAGCAATGGTTAAGGATCTTGAAAATCAAGGTTATATGATAAATATTGATCCTATTGTCCATGCTGTTGGTCACTCAGAAAGAACTGGTGTGCAAGTTGAATCAAGACTTTCTACTCAATGGTTCGTAAAGATGAAACCATTAGCAGATCGTGCTGTTGAAAATCAATCAACTGATGATAAAGTAAACTTTATTCCAAAACGTTTTGAACATACATTCACTCAATGGATGGATAACATTCATGATTGGGTTATTTCACGTCAACTATGGTGGGGACATAGAATTCCTGCTTGGTATAACAAACAAAGTGGAGAAATGTATGTTGGAATGGAAGCACCTAAAGATGCCGAAAATTGGGAACAAGATCCTGACGTGCTAGATACTTGGTTCTCATCTGCATTATGGCCATTTTCAACTTTGGGCTGGCCTAATGAAAATTCAGAAGATTTCAAACGCTATTTCCCTACTAATACTTTAGTTACTGGATATGACATTATTTTCTTCTGGGTTTCACGTATGATTTTCCAAAGCTTAACATTTACTAATGAACGTCCATTTAAAGATGTTTTACTTCATGGTTTAATGCGTGATGCACAAGGCCGTAAAATGAGTAAATCATTGGGTAATGGAATTGATCCAATGGAAGTTATTGATAAATATGGTGTTGATGCACTTAGATGGTTCTTAGCTACTGGTAATACTGCTGGACAAGACGTTCGTTTTAGTTATGAAAAAATTGAATCAGCATGGAATTTCATTAATAAAATTTGGAATGCTAGTCGTTATGTAATTATGAATCTTGGTGATATGGATAAGCCTGTATTACCTAATAAAGATCAATGGAATTTAGCTGATCGCTGGATTTTAAGTCGTTTGAATAATGTTGTAACTCAAGTTGCAGATTTATTTGAAAAATATAATTTTGGTGAAGCTGGTCGTGCTTTATATGACTTCATTTGGAATGACTTTTGTGATTGGTATATTGAAATGAGTAAGGAAACTCTTAATGGTGAGGATGCGAAAGCTAAAGAAAATACAAGAAATATTTTAGCCTATGTATTAGATAAGATTCTAAAATTAATGCACCCAATGATGCCATTTGTTACTGAAAAGATTTGGTTAACTATGCCTCATGAAGGAAAATCTATTGTGGTTGCACCATATCCAGTTGAACACAAAGAATTTAATGATGCTCAAGCTGAAAAGAATATGTCTGCATTAATTGAACTAATTAAGGTTGTAAGAAATATTCGTGCCAAAGCTAATGCTCCAATGTCATCATCCATTGATTTGTTGATTAAAACTGATAATGATGATTTGAAGGATATCTTTAACACTAACAGACATTATATTGATCGTTTCTGTCATCCAAAGGAATTTAGTGTAGGTTCTGATGTTGATGCACCTAAACTTTCAATGACTGGAATTATTACCGATGCTGAAATTAGTATTCCTCTAGCTGAACTTGTTGATTTAGACGAAGAAATTAAACGTATTCAAAAAGATATTGATAATTATACTTTTGAAGTTCAACGTGCTGAGAAAAAACTAGCTAATAAACGCTTTGTTGATAATGCACCAACGCAGGTTGTTGATGCTGAAAAAGGTAAAAAATCAGATAATGAATCTAAATTAGAAGCTGCTAAACAAAGACTAGAAGATATTAAAAATCAAAAATAGTTAAACAATAAAAAGCCGAGCTTAAGCTCGGCTTTTTTAGGAGAAATAACAAAATGAATTATGAAGAAGCTTTAAATTTCATTCACGGTAGACAAAAATTTAAAAAACATCCCAATTTAAACACTATAAAACTATTACTGAAAAAATTAAATAATCCACAAGATAAAATTAATGGTATTCATATTGCCGGTACTAATGGTAAAGGATCAACCCTGGCATTCTTGCGCAATATTTTTCAAGCAGAAGGATTAAAAGTTGGATCATTTACATCACCATTTTTAATTCGTTTTAATGAAAGAATTAGTGTGAATGGTGTGGCAATTAGTGATCAAGAAATTATTGAATTAGTTTTAAAAATTAAACCCATTGTTGACGATATGGACAAAAATCTTAAAGATCTTGGACCAACTGAGTTCGAAATTGTAACTGCAATGATGTTTTTATATTTTGCTAATAATCCAGTGGATATTGTATTAGTAGAAGTAGGTCTAGGGGGCTTACTCGATTCTACTAATGTTTTTACTCCTAAAGTATCTGTAATTACTACCATTGGTTACGATCATATGAAAATATTAGGTAATACTATAGTTGAAATTGCTAATCAAAAAGCCGGTATTATTAAAGATAAAGTTGACTGTGTTGTAGGTAAACTACCTAATGATGCTTTCAATGTAATTAATCAAGTTTGTCAAGAACATAAAAGTAAATTATTTGTTCCGAAAAAAGATTATTTCATTTCAAATTGTAAGGAAGCATCATGGAAGGAGGATTTTTCTTTTTCCAATGACTTAGTTTCATTGAATAACTTAACGATTAAAATGTTGGGACAATATCAAATTGATAATGCTGCTTGTGCTATTGAAACTTATATTAGATATAAATCTATTAATAACCAATCAATAGAATATAAGATATTAAAAAAGGGATTAATGGAAACTTTTTGGGCAGGTCGCTTTGAAAAATTAAATGAGAATCCAACAGTAGTAATAGATGGAGCTCATAATGAACCTGCTATTTTAGAGCTATCTAAGTTATTAAAAAATCATTTTTCGAATAATGAGATTTATATTGTGCTTGCAATTTTGTCAGATAAACAGTATCTAAAAATGATTAATACACTGGCTAGCATTAGTAATGTTCATTTAATACTAACTGAATTTTCAGGCCCTGAGAATCGTAAAGCTGCGGATATGAATGATATTTTAAAAGCTGTAAATGCTAAACATCCAGTAAGGTTTGTGCCAAAATGGAAATTGGCAATAATGAAAAGTGTTAATGAGATGTCTAGTAATGATTTACTATTAATTACCGGATCATTATATTTTATATCAGATGTTAGAAAACTTTTTTATTAAATTTTTAAAACATTAATGATAAATAATTTAAAATCGTTTACACTAGGGTATGTTATTATAATTTTAGAAGAGATAATTATGATATAATAATAAGGTGAAAAAAATAATAAGCCAACCAAATGAATTATGAAGGGATGAAAAATTGTGTTTGGATTTGGAACTAAAAACATTGGAATTGATTTAGGAACTGCAAACACAATTGTTTATGTTGATGGTAAACAAATTGTGTTAAGAGAACCTTCAGTTGTCGCTAAAAATACTAAAACTGGAGAAATTGTTGCGGTAGGGCAAGAAGCAAGAGATATGATTGGACGTACTCCAGCTAGTATTTCTGCTATTCGTCCAATGAAAGACGGAGTAATTGCTGATTATGATACTACTGTAACCATGTTAAAATATTATATTAATAAGACTATTGGTCATTCAGCTGGTAAACCATACGTAATGGTTTGTGTACCAAGTGGGATTACTGCTGTTGAAAAACGTGCAGTTATTGATGCTACTAGGGTAGCTGGAGCTAGGGATGCTTATGTAATTGAAGAACCTTTCGCTGCTGCTATTGGTGCTGGATTACCAATTATGGATCCTACTGGTAGTATGGTAGTTGATATTGGTGGTGGAACAACTGATGTTGCTACAATTTCACTTGGTGGAATTGTTTCCAGTCGTTCATTACGAGTAGCTGGAGATCGTTTAAACGATGCAATTGCTACATATATTCGTAAACATTACAATTTGTTAATTGGTGAAAGAACTGCTGAAAAATTAAAATGGGATATTGGTTCGGCTTCACTTGAAGCAGCTAAAGATATTGAAAATGTTACTATTCGTGGCCGTTATTTATTAACCGGTTTACCAAAGAGCATTGAAATTTCAGCTGAAGATGTGGCTAAATCAATCGAAGAACCTATTCAAGAAATTATTAGTACTGTAAAAGAAACCTTGGAAGAAACATCTCCTGAAATTTCAGCTGATGTTATTGATCATGGAATTGTTTTAACTGGTGGTGGAGCTTTACTTAAAAACTTACCACAAGTTATTTCTGAAGCAACTAAAGTACCTGTTTCTATCGCTAAGACCCCGCTTGATTGTGTTGCAATCGGAACTGGTGAATCATTAAAAAATATTGATGTTATGAAGAGAAAATAAATTAATTTAAGTGGGGAGATTTAAAATCTTCCCACTTATTTATTAAGTCCGGAGGAATTAAAGATGCATAAGTTTTTCTCCAATCGTAAATGGGTAATTATAATTGTTTGCATTGTTTTAGCGCTTGGATTTATGACTTTATCAGTTAGCACTAGAAACAATCGTTCAATGCCTCCCTTTATTCAACGATTTGGGAACGATATTGTTGGTATTACAAGTACAGTTGTTGCTTTTCCAGTGAATACTGTGCGTCATGGATCAGAAAATATTAATAACTTAATTAATACTTATAAAGAAAATCAACAATTAAAATCTCAAGTATCAACTGTAGTTTCAACTAAAGTTAAAGATCAAGCATTACAACAAGAAAATGCACAGTTAAAAAGACAACTAAAAATGAACGCTAGTTTAACTGATTATCAAGCAATTACTTCAAATGTATTATCTAGAACACCTTCTGCTTGGCAGAGCCAATTTATTATTAACAAAGGTAGTAGTGCTGGCGTACAAAAAAACATGCCAGTATTAGGCGGTAATGGATTAATTGGAAGAGTTTCAGAAGTTAACACTACTAATAGTAAAGTTGAATTAATTTCAGATAATTCTGATTCTAGTAATAAGTTCTCAGTAGCAATTACCAATAAAGATGGTAAAACTGTTAATGGTTTAATCAATGGTTTTGATAGAAATACTGGCGAACTAATAATGGGACACTTGAATACTGAAATTAAACTTAAAAAGGGTGATAAAGTTTCTACTAATGGTCTTGGAGGCATTACACCTAAGGGACTTTATGTCGGATCAGTAGCTAAGAATACTACTGATGATTATGGAACTTCATCTAAAGTTTATATTAAAACTCCAGCTAGTATGAATGACTTAGAAGTTGTCACTGTAGCTGCTAAGAAAGAATAGGGAGGATATAAATATGCTAAGTCACTCTCCTTTAAAATATATTCTACCAATTGGAATATTTATTGCATTATTTTTTGATGGATCAATTTCCTTAGTATTCAGTCATTCATTATTTAGTAATTACTACTTTATTCCTCAACTAACATTCTTATGGTTATTTTTTGCTATGTTTTTCATACAAAGAATTAATATTAGAATTGAATTGTGGGCGGCACTAGCTGGATTGATATTTGATATGTATTATACTGGTATTATAGGTGTATATTTATTTATATTTCCGCTAGCAATATATATAGGTAAAAAATTATATAAATTACTTTCTGTCGATATTTTTAGTGCAATTTTGATTTATTTTGTTGATTTATCAATAATCTATTTGTTATCTTTTTTTGCAAATAAATTACAAAATTTAACTAGTATGTCAGACAGCTTTTTCTTAGTTCATGTCTTGGGACCTACGCTAATAATTAATATTATATTTTTAATTATTTTATATATTCCATGTCAAATTTTATTTGAACGCTTAGATTAAAAATATTGAAAGAGGAGCAATTGATTAATGCAATCGGCTGTGTTAAAGGGAACTCAATCTGGTTATGAAGTAATTTTAGATGAATCTTCAAGCTTAGAACAAATTAATATAGACTTAAAGAATATGTTAAATAGATTGAGCGAAAATAATTTAAAAAAATCAGAAAATATTAAATTAAATATTCGTATTGGTAATCGTTTATTTTCTCAAGAGCAAAAAAATATTATAATAGATAATATAAATAGTTATCATGGTTTATCGGTTGGACATTTTATTTCCAATGTTTTAACTAAAGAAGATGCAAAGGCTAAATTTAAGCAAAAGTATATTGAACCAATGAGCAAAACTATCCGAAATGGGCAAGAGGTAAATGTCGATGGAGATGTATTATTTTTTGGAACTGTTCATGAAGGTGGTAAACTATTTGCATCAGGCAACATTTATAATATGGGTAATGTTAAGGGAATTATTCAGGCAGGATATCCTGATAATGAAGATAAATTAATTATTGGTAATTTACATAACGCTCAACAAGTTAGAGTTGGTGAGCAATATGATATTGTTTCAGATAACCCAATTGATGATGAAGAAAATACGGTTGTTTATGTTAATGATTTACATCTATTGAGTTATGGTAAAATTAATGATTTAAAAGAAATTAATCCAAAATTTTTTAATCGGATTGGAGGTATTATTTAATGGGAAAGGCCATTGTAATTACATCAGGAAAAGGTGGAGTTGGTAAAACTACCTCTAGTGCTAATATTGGAATTGCTTTAGCAATGATGGGTAAAAGGGTTTGTTTAATTGATTTAGATATTGGTTTAAGAAACTTAGATGTTGTTTTAGGTCTAGACAACCGAGTTATGTACGATATTGTTGATGTTGCTGATGGAAGAGCTAAATTAGTTCAAGCATTAGTAAAAGACAAAAGATTTGATGATTTGTTATATCTTTTACCAGCTGCACAAAATACTGATAAAAATGCTGTCAATCAAGAACAAGTTAAAGATATTGTTGATGAGTTGAAACCTGACTTTGATTACGTGTTCATCGATTGCCCTGCAGGAATTGAACAAGGATTTATTAATGCTGTTTCTGGAGCTGATGGAGCAATTGTGGTAACAACTCCTGAAATATCTGCCGTTAGAGATGCTGATCGTGTTATTGGTTTGTTAGAACAACATCCATTAAAAGAATCACCTAAATTAATTATAAACAGAATTAGAACCTCTTTGATGCAAGATGATAGTTATATGGATGTTGATGAAATAACTACTCATTTAGGCATCGATTTATTGGGTGTGATTATTGATGATGATAAAGTTATCAGTACTTCTAATATTGGTAAATCTATTGTTATGGATCCAGAAAATCCAACTGCACAGGGCTATCGCAATGTTGCAAGAAGATTAGAAGGAGAAACAGTTCCTCTTATGAACATTCATAATTCAGCTAAAAAAGATGGCTTTTGGAGCAAACTGACCCATCTATTTAGTCATAAAAAATAAATTAAATTTGATTTAATCATTAAATTAAGTTATTCTTATTTTTATAAATTAAAAAAATTATGATCAGAAGCACGTTAAATGATAATTTATAGAGAGTCTATTTTTGGTGAAATTAGACAATTATTATTAACGTTTCACGTCTGTAAATTGTTATTCTGAAGTTATTAAGAATAGACCGGTTTTAATCCGTTATCTTTTGAGTTTTATACTCAACAAGCTACTTTATGCGAGTAAAGTAGAAAATTAGGTGGAACCGCGTTTGAACGTCCTTTTAGTGAATTAACTAAAAGGACGTTTTTTTATTTAAGGAGGTCGATATTAAATGCATTATATATTTGAAATACTACCATCATTATTTTCTGGAGTATTAACAACCTTAGAAATATTTGGGTTAACTTTATTAATTTCAATTCCATTGGGAATTTTAGTTTCATTAGCTTTAACAGGTAAAAGTTTTATAAAATCTATTTTCGAATTTTATGTATGGATAATGAGGGGGACACCTTTATTATTGCAATTGATTTTTATCTTTTATGGTTTACCCATCATAGGAATTGTTTTTCCACGTTTTGAAGCAGCATTAATTGCGTTTTCTCTAAATTATGCCGCATATTTTGCTGAAATATTTCGTGGTGGTTTCCAATCAATCCCTCAAAATCAATTTGAGAGTGCCAAAATGTTACGTTTATCTAACTGGCAAACACTACGAAAAATTATTATTCCACAAGTTTTTAAAATCGTTTTACCATCAATTGGAAATGAAGTTATTAATTTAGTTAAGGATTCTTCCTTAGTATATGTAATTGGAATTGGTGATTTATTGCAAGCCGGTAATATCGCTACTGCGAGAGATGTCACTTTATTACCATTGATTTTAGTAGCAGTGTTTTATTTAATTTTAACGGCATTATTAACTTTAATTTTACGAAAATTAGAAAAACGTTTTAATTACTGGAAATAGGAGGCGATTTTAATGTTTAAAATAGAAAATCTAAATAAAAGTTTTCAAAATAAACAAATAATTAAAAACATGAATTTGTCTGTAGATAGCAACGAAATTCTTGGAATAGTGGGACCTTCAGGAGCAGGTAAAACTACACTATTAAGATGTATCACAGGATTAGAATCATTTGATTCAGGTGATTTTTACATTGATGGTAAGAAGTTTGATCCTAGTGATAGTTCTGAATCTTTGATAGGAGTTGTTTTCCAAGACTATGGATTATTTCCTAATTTAACGGTTATTGATAATATAACTTTAGCTCCTCAATTAGTTTTAAAGAAATCAAAAGAAGAAGCAGAAAATGAAGCTCAAAAATTAATTAATCAATTAAATTTAAGTGGTAAAGAAGAATTATATCCATATCAATTATCTGGAGGGCAAAAGCAACGTGTAGCAATTGTTAGAACTTTAGCTATGCATCCTAAAATTATTTGTTACGATGAACCAACTTCTGCCTTGGATCCCAAATTAAGTGAGGAAGTTGGAAATATTATTTTGAACTTAAAAAATAAAAACATTACACAGTTAGTTGTAACTCATGATATCCAATTTGCTAATCAAATTTCTGACAAAATAAAAGAAGTAAAACCAATTTAAGAGGTGAATGACTTATGAACAAGAAAGTTTATAGCATTCTAATATTGCTGTTATCTTTTTTATGTGTGATGACTCTAACTGGATGTCATTCTTTAACGCAAAGAGCCAATACGCAAGATAATTGGAGTAAAATAAAAAAAGATAAGAAAGTTACAATTGGACTTGATGTGACCTTTGTACCAATGGGATATGAAAATAAAAATGGTCAAATTACAGGCTTTGACGTTGATTTAGCTAAAGCAGTTTTCAAAAAATATGATATTAAACCAATCTTTCAACAAATTGATTGGTCAATGAATGTTACTGAATTGCGCAATGGAACTATTGATTTAATTTGGAATGGATTTTCTGCAACTCCAGAAAGAAAGAAAAATGTTGCATTTACTAAACCATACTTATCCAATGAGCAAGAACTAGTTACTTTAAAGTCTTCACATATTAATAATTTCAATGATATGCATAATAAAATATTAGGTGCTCAAAGTGGATCTTCTGGATTAAATGATATAAATAATAATCCTAAAGTTTTAAAAGATAAAATTAAAAATAATTATCCAATTTTATATAACTCATTTACTAATGCTTTTATTGATCTAACTCATGGCAGAATTGATGGTTTATTAATAGATAGTAACTATGCTAATTACTATATTGCTCATCAATCTGATCCATCAATGTATAAAGTATCAACGGGTAAATTCCCCAATGAAGAATTTTCTGTTGGATTGCGTAAGGGCGATAAAACAATGAAGAATAAAATCAATGCTGGTCTTAGTGAACTAGCCAAGACTGGTGAATTGAAAAAAATTTGTCATAAATGGTTTGGTGAGAAATATAAATCCCCATTATTAAACTTAGAAAAACAATCACAACAAAAGGAAGGTTAAATATTGCAAAAATATATTTCAAATGGAGTTAGTTTGAATACTATTCATGATGATAAATTTAAAACAATCACAATTACTTGTGATTTAATCGAACCTTTGAATATCAATAATTTTGAAAAAAGGGCATTATTGGCAGAAATTTTTGAAACTAACAATGCAGATTATCCAACACAAACTAAACTGGCTCGTCAATTATCTAAAATGTACGGGGCTAGTTTTGGTACTAATTTATTGAGATATGGAAACTTATCGGTTATTAGAATAAATTTAAGTATCCCTAATCCTGAATTTATTCCGGGGAATCCTTCATCATTGTTAAAAGATGCTATTCAGTTTTTAAATTCAATTTTGATGCACCCATTAATATCTAATAATGCTTTTGATAATGACACCTTTAATTTACAAAAATCAAATATGCAAAAATATATTTCTTCAGTTGCTGATGATAAACAATATTATGCATCAATTAAGCTTAAGAAATCTTATTATCAAGATGATATTAATCGAGGTAAATTTTTATTTGGGGATGTTGATCAATACGATAAAATTAATTCTTCTGACGAATATAAATACTACCAAGATGTTATAAAAGATAATAACATTAGAATTTCTGCGCTAGGTAAATTTGATGATGATAAATTAATTTCATATATTAATGAAATTAATTTATCTGATCGTGATGAAATTTATAAAATAGATTGTTTTAAGCATAATGAGAATGCAATTGAATACATTACTGAAAATACAAATGCTACACAAAGTAATCTTAATATGGCATATAATTTGCCTATTTATTATGATTCTAATGATTTTTTTGCAGCATTGCTGTTTAATGCTATTTTTGGTGGTAGTGCTCAATCCAAATTATTTAAAAATGTTAGAGAAAAATATAGTATGGCATATTATGCAAATAGTATGTTTAATTCTTTGAATGGAGTCATTATGGTGAACTCCGGAATTGATGCCAATAATGCTGAAAAAGTGCAGTCTATTATCAATGAACAATTGGTTTCTATTCAAAATAAAGATATCAATCTTGATATTTTAAACAGTATTAAATCTGAGATGATTACTGCTAAAAGATCTATTTTGGATAATCCTAGACAAAGTTTAGAACAATCATTTGTTAATTCGTTATTAAATAAAAAATGGAATTTTGAAAAATGGCGTAAAAATATTGAATCAATTAATGTTGATCAAATTGCGAATGTTGCTAAAAAAGTTCAGTTACAAACTGTTTTTTTATTGAAGGGAGATAATAAATAAAAATGATAAAACTTAAATATCCTCAATATAATGAAACTGTTTATAAAGAACAATTAGAAAATGGTCTAACAGTGGTTATTGAACCGAAAAAAGGTTTTCAGAAAACCTATGCTTCTTTAACTATAAAATATGGTTCAATTGATAATACTTTTATTAGTTATGATAATGAAAAAAAAGAGATGCCGGCTGGAATTGCACATTTTTTAGAGCATAAAATGTTTGATAAAGACGGCTATGATGCAATGGATGTTTTTTCCAAGTATGGGGCTAGTTCTAATGCATTTACTAGCTTTAATCGTACTAGTTATTTATTTTCTTGTACTAACTATGTTAATGAAAATTTGAATACTTTACTTGATTTCGTTCAAATTCCTTATTTTAATGAAAAAAAAGTTAATAAAGAAAAAGGAATTATCGCTCAAGAAATCAAGATGTATAACAATGATCCTAATGCTGCATTATATTTCAATACAATTCAAAATATGTATCCTGATAGTCATCTTAATGTTGACATTGCTGGAACTGTAGAGTCTATTAATAAAATCACTACTGATGATTTATATACTGCTCACAAGACTTTTTATCAGCCAGCTAATATGCAATTAAACGTTGTTGGAAATGTTGATCCTGATGAAGTAATTAAAATCATTAAAGAAAATCAAGATAACAAGACTTTTTTACCTGCGAAAGATATTAAAAGGATTCAAGCTCCTTCTAAAAAAATTAATGATTTGAATCGAAGACAAATGGATGTTTTTAACTCTAAAGTTGCTGTTGGAATTAAGGGAGATTCAGCATTAGGCAAAAATATTAAGTATGAGCTTTCAATTTCATTACTATTAGAAATATTATTTTCTGAGGATTCTGATAATTATGCTTATTTGTATAATCATGGCATTATTGATGACTCCTTTGGATTTGATTTTGATTGCAATAGAAACTTTAATTTTTCCATTATTGCTGGAGATACTGAATATCCAAAAGAATTTATAAATAACATCAAAGATATTTTGATGAACGCAATTAATAATTTAGATAATTATACTGATGATTTAGAGTTAATTAAACGTGAAGAAATTGGTCAACACATTTTGATTATGAATTCTATTGAAGCTACAGCTAACAATTTAGGGGATAGTGATAATAATTTTATAAATTTATATGATGAAATTAGGCTAATTAATGATATTACTATCAATGATCTAAAGGAATATGGTGCTAAGTTGTTATTAGGCGATAATATTATTTCTAATATAATTATTCCATATTCTAATAAATAATTATTTTAATTCCTAAATTTTCATTATGTTATGATATACTAAAATTATGAAAAATATATTTAAGTGGAGTAATTTCTATGGCAAAAGACGAAAATAAAGAAGTAGAAATCGGTAAATCACTACATGATGCACGTGTTGCAAAAGGTATGTCATTAGAAGATGTACAAAAGATTACCAAAATTCAGGCTCACTATTTGGAAGCAATTGAAAATGAAGATTTTTCAGAACTACCAGGTGATTTTTATGTTAGAGCTTTCATTAAACAGTATGCAGATACTGTAGGTATCGATGGAATGGAACTGCTCAATGAACATGATGATAGCTTACCTGATACTCAAACCGAAGAATATAGTCAAAAAGTATCAGAAGATACTTTATCAAAACGATCTGAGCGTCAAAATAAAGAAGAAAAAATTAATTCTTTTAGAAAATTCGTTCCAATTGTTGGCGTTGTTATTGTTGTATTAATTGTTATTTTTGTTATTTGGGGAGTTGTTGCTAAAACCAATAAATCTTCAGATACAAATATTAATAGTAACAATAGTTCTGTTTCAGTTAGTGGTTCTTCTGAAAAATCTGAATCATCAAATACTGATAATAATAAAAAACAAGACAAAAAGTCTGCTCCTAAGAAAAATATCAATAAAACCTCTATTAAAAAGGTTAATGCAACTGAATATGAAGTTAGTGGTAGTAAGGAAAATACTATTACATTAGATGCAAGTAATCGTGCTTGGTCATCTATTTCAACTAATGGTAAGTCACTATTTTCAGGTTCACAAGAATCTGGTAATAAGAAATCTGTTAAATTACCTAGTGGAACTAAAGATGTTTCTATGTCATTAGGAAATGTGCCATCAACTAAGATTTTAATTAACAATAAGTTGTTAAATCTTGATAAGAGTGTGCCTATGACTACTGTTTTAAATATAAAATTTAAATAAAAAATGGGGCTTAATAGCCCTTTTTTTAATCTGAAATATCAAAAAAGGAGTATTATATTTTGAATTTACCTAATAAATTAACATTGATTAGAATTATTATGATTCCCATTTTTATTTTATTATTGGCATTTCCTTTGAATTTAGGAACTACTATTTTATTTGGTACAACGGTTCCTATCGTTAGAATTGTTGGTGCTATTATATTTGCGTTAGCATGTATCACTGATTTTTTAGATGGGCAAATTGCTCGTAGACAAAGGCTAGTTACTAATTTTGGAAAGTTTGCTGATCCATTAGCTGATAAAATGATTGTAATGTCTGCATTCATTATTTTGGTATCATATGGTTTGGTTCCCTCATGGGTAGCTGCAATCATTGTATGCCGTGAATTAGCAGTTACTGGACTAAGATTAATAGCCGTTGAAAATGATGGTGAAGTGATTGCTGCAGCCTGGCCTGGAAAAATTAAGACTGCAAGTCAAATGATTTCAATTATCTTGTTACTAATGAACGATTTCATTACATTACCATTTAATATTGGATTAGGAACAATTATACTGTATATTTGTTTATTCTTTACAGTTTATTCAGGAATTGAATATTTTGTAAGAAGCAAAGATTTATTTTCTGATTCTTTTTAAATAAGTATAGTTTTTTACGTATTTAATATTGAAAGGTCGAAATAATAATGAATATTGATTATTCAATCATTAAAAGTCTTATTAAAGATAATATATCGATTACAGCCGCCGAAAGTTTAACTGCAGGCATGTTTCAATCCATTTTAGGAAACGTATCAGGAGTATCTGCCATTTTTCCTGGTGGATTTGTTACTTATTCTAATTCTGCCAAAGAGTTATTATTAGATATTCCAAACGATGTTATTAATAAAAATGGAGTTGTGTCTGATAAAACTGCAATTTGGATGGCTAAGCAATCTAAGACAAAAATGCATACTAACATTGGAGTTTCTTTCACAGGGGTAGCAGGTCCTGATTCCTTAGAAAATAATCCTGCGGGAACCGTTTTTATAGGAATAGATTTTTTAGACCAATTACCTTATGCTCAAGAGTTTCACTTTGATGGAAATCGTAATGATGTAAGGGTTAAATCTGTGAATGCTGCCCTGAAAATAATTGCAGATGAGTATAATAAATAGTGCGAACATTTGTTCCTTTTTTACTTGCTTTTTTTAGTATAGATTAGTATAGTATAAATATTGAATATTTAGGAATGAAGTATTTTTTAAGGAGGTCATTGAATGGCTGATGAACGTAAAGCCGCTCTAGATGGTGCTTTAAAACGAATTGAAAAAGAATTCGGTAAAGGATCCATTATGAGAATGGGAGATCGTGGAGACACTAGAATTTCAACAATTCCAACTGGTTCACTTGCATTAGATAATGCACTTGGAGTGGGTGGATTCCCTCGTGGAAGAATTGTGGAAATTTATGGCCCAGAAAGTTCCGGTAAAACAACACTTGCATTACAAGCAGTCGCTGAAGTTCAAAAACAAGGCGGGACTGCAGCATATATTGATGCTGAAAACGCTCTAGATCCAGTTTATGCTAATAATTTAGGTGTTAATATTGATGATTTATTATTATCACAACCTGATACTGGTGAACAAGGACTTCAAATTTGTGATGCTTTAGTTTCTAGTGGTGCCGTTGATATAGTAGTAGTTGATTCTGTTGCTGCATTAGTACCACGTGCAGAAATTGAAGGTGAAATGGGTGATGCCCATGTTGGACTACAAGCTCGTTTAATGTCACAAGCCCTTAGAAAATTATCTGGATCTATTAATAAGACTAAAACTATTGCTCTATTTATTAATCAAATTAGAGAAAAAGTTGGAGTTATGTTTGGTAATCCTGAAACTACTCCTGGTGGACGTGCTCTAAAATTCTATTCAACTATTCGATTAGACATTAGAAGAGCAGAACAAATTAAGAATGGTACTGATGTTATAGGTAATCGTACCAAGATTAAAGTTGCTAAAAATAAGGTAGCTCCTCCATTTAAACGTGTTGAAGTTGATATTATGTATGGTAAAGGTATTTCTCAAACCGGTGAATTGGTAGACATGGCTGTTGATCAAGATATTATTAATAAGTCTGGTTCTTGGTATTCATATGGTGATGAACGTATCGGACAAGGTAGAGAAAATGCTAAGCAATACTTGGTCGATAATCCTGATAAAATGAGTGAAATTAATAAAAAAGTTCGTGTTGCTTATGGCATGGATGAAGATGACTCAAAAGAAGAATCTGATGATACTAAATCAGAAGATAATAAGCAAAAAGATAGTAAATAATCAATAAAAATAGAGTTATTTAGTTATAATGCTAAATAACTCTATTTTTTCGCTTAATATCGATGTTTATTAAAGTAGATATATTGACACTTTTATCAGTAAAATTTAAAATATAGTAGTACTTAAATAATTTAATTACACTTAAAATATAATTTAATTCATTTTTTGATGGTTTGGAGGTGTAACTTAATTTTATGAATTATATATTAATTGATATAATCCTCGTAATCATCGCTGTTGTTTTAGGTGCTTTTGTTGGTATGTTTTTACACAAAAACATAGTTGAAAAGAAATTGGCTATTGCTCACAAAAGTGCTAAAGACATCTTAGATAATGCTAAACGACAAGCAAAAACATCTTCTAAAGAAAAAATTCTTGAAGCTAAAGAGAAGAGCAATCAGTATCGTTCTAATATTGAAAAAGAAATTAAACAAAGACGTCTAGAAGTACAGAGACAAGAAAATCGTTTAATTCAACGAGAAGATGCTTTAGATAGAAAAGATGATGCTTTCGACAAAAGGGAAGATTCTCTTAATAGAAGAGATGAAAAACTTAACGCTAATCAAAAGAAGTTGGAACAAAAACAGCAGGAAGCCGATAGATTGGTTGAACAACGTCAAACTGAATTGGAAAAAATATCCGCACTTTCTCAAGACGAAGCTAAGGACTTGATTATTAAAGAAACTAGTGATCAATTAGCAGATGAAAGGGCTAAAATGGTTAAAGATAGTTATAACGAAGCCCAAAAAGAATCAAGTAATAACGCTAAGAATCTTGTGATTGAAGCAATACAACAAAGTGCTGCTGATATTGTTTCCGAAACTACTGTTTCAGTGGTTACTTTACCAAGTGATGATATGAAAGGTCGTATTATCGGTAGAGAAGGTCGCAATATTCGTACATTTGAAACCCTCACTGGGATTGATTTAGTCATTGATGATACTCCAGAAGCTGTTGTATTGAGTGGATTTGATCCAATTAGACGTGAAGTTGCTAAAATGGCATTGGAAAAATTAATTAAAGACGGTCGCATTCATCCAGCTCGTATTGAGGAAATGGTTGATAAAAGTCGTCGTGAACTTGACGAAAAAATTCAAGAAATCGGTGAAGAAACTGTCTTTGACTTAGGAATTCATTCTATGAATCCTGAAATGATTGGAATGATTGGTAAATTACAATTCAAAATTTACTATGGCAGAAATGTATTGAGTCATTCAATCGAAGTCGCAAAATTATCTGGTGTATTAGCATCTGAACTAGGCGAAGACGTTGTTTTAGCAAAACGCGCAGGATTATTACACGAAATAGGTCGTTCTGTTAATAATGAAACTGAAGGTTCTCATATTGATATTGGAATTGATCTGGCTAAGAAATATCATGAAAGTCCCGCTATTATTGATTCAATTGCCAGTGATGATGAAAGTAGAAAACCTAAGTATATTATTTCAGAATTAGTAAGTATTGCTAATAAAATTGCAATTTCTAGACCGGGAGCTAAAAGCAAGTCTTTGGAAAGTTTCGTTCATCGTCTTGAAAGTCTTGAAAAAATTGGTGATAGTTTCGATCAAGTTAAAAAGAGCTATGCTATTCAAGCAGGTCGAGAAATTCGCATAATTGTTAAACCAGATAAACTATCTGATACTCAAGCAATTGTTTTAGCAAGAGACATTAAGAATAAAATTGAATCTGATATGGAGTACCCAGGACATATTAAGGTAACCATCATTAGAGAAGTAAGATCAATTGAATATGCAAAATAAAAAAAGGCCATTTGGCCTTTTTTATTTTTATTAAATCGGTGTAAAATTAATTACATATATATAAATGAATTGAGGATAAATATGAAAATTTTATTTCTTGGTGATGTTGTTGGAAATATCGGAATGAAAATGATAAAACAATATCTACCAATCTTAAAAAGAGATTATAAACCACAATTAACAATTGTTAATGGAGAAAATGCTACATCCTTTGGTCGTGGAATTAATCGCAAGGTTTATAAAGATATTATGGATTCTGGAGCTGATGTAATTACCCTAGGTAATCATGCATGGAATAATGAGGAAATATTTGATTTTATAGATGAAACTAAAAAATTAGTTCGTCCTTTAAACTTTCCGGGTAAAGATGTTCCAGGAAATGGTTATACTATTATTAACGTCAATGGCAAAAAAGTTGCTGTAATTAATTTACAAGGACGTATTTTTATGGATCCGATTGATGATCCATTTAGAATGATTGACGAATTAGTTAATAAATTAAGTTCAAAAGTTGATAATATATTTGTTGATTTTCACGCTGAAACAACCAGCGAAAAGCAAGTTATGGCTATGTATTTAGACGGAAGAATTAGTGCAATGGTAGGTACTCATACTCATGTTCAAACTAATGATAATCGTATTTTGAAAAATGGAACTGCCTTTATGACTGATGCAGGTATGTGTGGACCCACAGATGGTGTTTTAGGGATGAAATATGAAAATATTATCCATCGCTTTTTAACACAACGTCCCACTAGATTTGAAGTCGAAGAAAACGGCGGTGGAATTGTTTCTGGTTGTATTATTGATATTGATAATCATAGTATGAAGGCTAAATCTATAAAGAAAATATTAATTAGTCCAGATCATCCTTATCAAGGATAGGATTTTTAGTAAGGAAGGTATCTAATGGTAAAATCGGCGAAATTAACACCAATGATGGAACAATATCAAAAAGTTAAAGATCAATATAAAGATGCTTTTTTATTTTATCGTTTAGGTGACTTTTATGAAATGTTTAATGATGATGCAGTAAAAGGAGCACAAATATTGGAATTGACATTAACAGCTAGAAATAAAAATTCTAGTAATCCAATACCAATGTGTGGAATTCCTCATAAAGCAGTTGAATCTTACATCAATACTTTAGTAGATAAGGGTTATAAAGTAGCTATTTGTGAACAAATGGAAGATCCAAGCGTTGCCAAGGGAATGGTTAAACGAGCAGTTACACAATTATTAACTCCTGGAACAAAAACTGAAACTGGTGCTGAAAATGCCAAAAATAATAATTATTTAACTGCTTTAGAGTATGACAAAGATAGTAAAAAATATGGTTTTGCTTATGCTGAACTGTCTACTGGGGAATTAAAAACGAGTGTTTTAAGTAATGTTGATACTTTAATTAATGAAGTTATGAGTTTACAAACTAAAGAAATTATTGTTGATGATAATGTTTCAGAAGATGATATTAATACTTTTAATAAATTAGGAATTTTAGTGTCATATCAATTTGATATTAATATTGAAGATGATATGAATAATTTAACCAGTAATTTGATTAATAGTTTAGAAAAAAAGACAGCTGAACTTTTAATCACTTATATTATCAAAACTCAAAAGCGTAGTTTATCTCATATGAAGTCGGCTGAATCTTATCGTCCTACTGAATTTTTAAAATTAGACCATAATTCACAGTATAATTTAGAGTTGAATAAAAATATTCGTACCAATAAAAAATCAGGTAGTTTATTGTGGCTTTTAGATGAAACTAAAACTGCAATGGGTGGTCGTAAATTAAAAACGTGGTTAGATCGTCCATTAATAGTTAAAAAGCAAATTATTCAACGTCAAAATGCGGTTCAAGAATTACTAGATCATTATTATGAACGTAATGAAATTAGTGATATTTTGGTTAAAGTTTATGATTTAGAAAGATTAGCTGGAAAAGTGTCTTTTGGTTCTGTGAATGGTCGTGACTTGATTCAATTACAGTCTTCTTTGGAACAAATTCCTAAGTTAAGGTATGAAATAGCATCAATGGACGCTAATTCTTTTAATGATATTTATGATGCCTTAGATCCAGTGGAAGATGTTGCACAAATGATTAATGATTCTATTATTGATGAACCACCAATTTCAGTTACTGATGGTGATTTGATTAAAGATGGATATAATAAAACTTTAGATGATTATCGTGATGCAATGAATAATGGTAAAAAATGGATAGCTGAGCTTGAAAATAAAGAGCGCAATGCAACAGGTATCAGTAACCTTAAAATTGGATATAACCATGTTTTTGGCTATTATATTGAAGTTTCTAAGGCTAATTTAAATAAGTTACCAGATGATCGTTATGAGAGAAAACAAACTTTAACTAATGCTGAAAGATTTTCTACACCAGAATTAAAAGAAAAAGAAAAATTAATTATTGAAGCGCAAGAAAAATCTAAAACATTAGAATATGCGATATTTAGTAAAGTACGTGAAAACGTAAAAAAATCAATTAAAAGATTACAAAAACTAGCAACTGCAGTATCAACCCTTGATGTGTTACAAAGTTTTGCAGTTATATCTGAAAATTATCGTTTAGTTAAGCCCTCTTTAAATGATAATCATGATTTAGAAATTATTGATGGCAGACATCCAGTAGTTGAGAAAGTTATGGGGCATCAATCATATGTGCCAAATAACGTAAAAATGGATCCTGATACTAATGTATTATTAATTACAGGTCCTAATATGTCTGGTAAAAGTACTTATATGCGTCAATTAGCATTAGCAGTTATCATGACTCAGATAGGATGCTTTGTTGCTGCTAAATCAGCTCAAATGCCAATTTTTGATAAAATATTCACTAGAATTGGTGCAGCTGATGATTTAATTTCTGGTGAAAGTACATTCATGGTGGAAATGAAAGAATCTAACGAGGCAATTCAAAATGCAACTGAAAATAGCCTGATTTTATTTGATGAAATTGGTCGTGGAACTGCTACCTATGATGGAATGGCCTTAGCTCAATCAATAATTGAATATGTTCATAATAATATTCATGCCAAAACTCTATTTTCTACTCATTATCATGAGTTAACTGAACTAGAAACGACTTTACATCATTTAACCAATGTTCATGTTGGAGCTGTTGAAAAAAATGGTGAACTTGTATTTTTGCATAAAGTCAAAAAAGGTGCTGCTGATAAATCTTATGGAATTCATGTTGCTAAATTAGCAGGTTTACCTGATAAGCTGTTATCACGTGCAGATAATATTTTGGAAACACTTGAAAATAAAGATGATGATAATGAGAAAGTGATGAACATTCAGACCTCACCAGTTGCAAAAGATGAAACTAAAAATGATGAAGAAGAACATCAATTATCATTATTTAATGATGACAATCCTAAAAATAAGAAACAAAATGTTGCAGATATTAAAATTATTAATGAAATTAAGCGTATGGATTTAATGTCTAAAACACCAATGGAAATTATGAACGCTGTTTATAAGTGGAAACAAAAAATTGAAAAATAGTGAATGGGGGGGATTATTTGTCAAAAATTCATGAATTAACACCGGTTTTAGCTGATCAGATTGCTGCTGGTGAAGTTGTTGAAAGACCTGCTTCAGTAATTAAAGAATTAGTAGAAAATTCTATTGATGCAAAAAGCACGCAGATTGATATTAACGTTAAGGATGCTGGGTTAAATAGTATGCAAGTTGTTGATGATGGTATCGGAATTGAAAACGATGATATTAAATTGGCTTTTAAGCGTCACGCCACCAGTAAGATTAATAATCCTCAAGATTTATTTAAAGTTCATTCATTAGGTTTTCGAGGTGAAGCATTGCCTTCTATTGCATCTGTTTCGGATGTGCAATTAAAAACTTCTACCGGGGATGAAGGTACTAAACTTCATATTAGAGGAAGCAAGATTGAATCTATTATGCCTTCTGAATCTAGAAGAGGGACATCAATCACAGTTAGTGATCTATTTTATAACACTCCAGCAAGATTAAAATATATGAAGTCCTTACAAACTGAATTATCTAAGATTACTGATATTGTTGATAGGTTAGCAATTGGGCATCCCAATATTGCCTTTTCACTTGTTCATAATAATCGAGAACTAATTCGTACTTCGGGTCGTAATAATCTCCAACAAGTAATTGGCGATATTTATGGTGCTAGAAATTTAAAACGAATTATTAAAATCAATAATCAAGATGATGACTTTAAGATTAATGGTTATATTAGTTTGCCAGAATTAACTAGGGCATCTAGAAACTATGTCACCATTATTTTAAATGGCCGGTATGTGAAAAATTATAATATTTTTAAAGCATTAACCGATGGATACGGATCTAAATTAATGGTTGGACGTTATCCAATTGTCACTTTAAATATCAATTTAGACCCAACTTTAATTGATGTTAATGTTCATCCAACCAAACAAACGGTGCGTATCAGTAAAGAAGAACAATTATGCAATTTAATTTCTAAAACTGTTTATGATGCTATTTTTCCACAAAATTTAATTCCAGATGCGATGAATCGTGATCGAGCAGTTAAACCACATTATGAAACTAGTCAAATTCAAATGGATTTAAATAAAGCATCGACTCACTATCCAATAAGTAGTCTTGAAAATTTTAAAGATAATAACAAAAGTTATGATTTGGACGACACAATTGACGAATCAGTGAAATCAGATGTTGAAGCTAGTAATGTAGAAAACTCGATTATTATTAAAAATAAGTCTGATTTAAGTAGTTCTTCAGTAATTAACTTTAAAGAAAAATATGATAATGAATCAGATGCTTTACCATTTGGAGAAACTAAATCTGAATTAAATTCTGATGAATCTAATTTGGATGATGTTGAAGTAACCCGTTTTCCTAATTTACGTTATATTGGTCAATTACATGGAACTTATTTAATTGCTGAGTCAGATAATGGAATGTACATTTTAGATCAGCATGCTGCCCAAGAAAGAATTAATTATGAAAAGTTTAGAACTGAAATTGGGGATGTTTCAGATGATCAACAAAACCTGTTAGTGCCAATAGTTCTTGATTATCCAGCATCAGATGCAATTATTATTAAACAAAAAATTGATGTTTTGCACAGTGTTGGAATTAATATTGAAATTTTTGGTAAAAATAGCTTTGTGGTCAAACAACATCCAACTTGGATTAAGGGTTCTGATGAAGAAGAAACAATTCGATCAATGATTGATTGGGTTATTGAAAATAAAAAGATATCAGTTGCATCATTTCGTGCCAAAACTGCGATTATGATGAGTTGTAAACGTGCAATTAAAGCTAATCATCACCTTGATCGTAAGCAAGCAATTAATTTAATTGATAATTTATCAAAAGTTCAGAATCCATTTAATTGCCCTCATGGTAGACCAGTATTAGTTTCATTTTCTAACGCTGATATGGAAAGGATGTTTAAACGTATTCAAGATCCACATAAAAGCGAATAATTATTTAAAAGGATGTAAAAAATATGTATGAATATTTAAAGGGAATCATAGCTGATGTAAAACCCGGATATGTTGTTATTGATGTTTCAGGAGTAGGGTATTTAGTGCATACTTCTGATCCTTATCGCTATTCTTCTGATGAGAAAAAAGTAGTTAAGATTTTTATTTATCAAGCAGTAAGTGATTCATCACAGACTTTATATGGATTTTATACTAGAGAAGAGAAAAGTATTTTTGAAAAATTACTAAGTGTTTCTGGTATTGGACCTAAGAATGCACTAGCAATTTTAGCTGGCAATGATCCTAAGTCCTTAGTGAAAGCAATTAATGAAGAAAACGTTACTTATTTAACTAAATTTCCTGGTGTTGGGAAGAAGACAGCTAAACAAATTATTTTAGACTTAAAAGGGAAAATTGATGATCTTGCACCATCTTTATTTGATGATGTGGATGAAGCTAAATCAATTGATACTAATGATTCAGATAACCAAGAATTAAGCGATGCATTACAGGCATTGGAAGCTTTAGGATATACACATCGTGATGTCGAAAAAGTTAATAAGCAGTTGTCTAATGAAAAATCCATGACCACTGATGAATACCTAAGCAGCGGACTAAAATTATTAACCCAATACTAAAAGGAGGAATACTAGTATGGACGATAATCGAATTGTTTCTGGTGACAGTGCCAGTGATAATGAAGAATCAGTTGAAAAATCTCTACGCCCACAACATTTATCAGAATATATTGGTCAAGATGATTTAAAATCAGAATTATCTGTTTATATTAAAGCGGCTAAACAAAGAGAAGAGTCATTAGATCATGTTTTACTTTATGGGCCTCCTGGATTAGGTAAGACGACTTTAGCAATGATTATTGCTAATGAAATGGATGTTGGTATTAAGACTACTAGTGGTCCTGCAATTGAAAAACCAGGTGATTTAGTAGCTTTACTGAATGAATTACAACCAGGTGATATTTTATTTATTGATGAAATTCATCGATTACCTAAAATGGTTGAAGAAATGCTATATTCTGCAATGGAAGACTTTTATGTTGATATTGTTGTTGGTCAAGGACCAACGGCACATCCAGTTCATTTTCCATTACCACCATTTACTTTAGTTGGTGCTACAACTAGAGCAGGAATTTTATCAGCACCATTTCGTGATCGTTTTGGCATTGTAGAGCATATGAAATATTATGAAACTAAAGATTTAGAAGAGATTGTAAAACGTTCAGCTGATATTTTTAACGCTGAAATTGTTGCAAAAGGAGCTAATGAAATTGCTCGTCGTTCTAGAGGAACTCCTAGAATTGCTAATCGTTTACTAAAAAGAGTACGTGACTTTGCACAGGTATCTGATAAAGAAAATATTGATGTGGAAATTGTTGATCATTCTTTGAATATGCTAGGTGTTGATGACGAGGGACTAGATAGCACTGATATAAAATTATTGAAAACAATGATTGTATATTATAATGGTGGACCGGTAGGATTAAATACATTGGCTGCTAATATTGGTGAAGAAACTGATACAATTGCTGAAATGTATGAACCATATTTGTTACAAATTGGTTATTTAAAAAGGACAGCTCGTGGAAGAATGGTTACTGAAGCTGCATACAAACATTTGGATTATCCAATTAATAATAATTAATTTATGGTAGACTATTAATATTAGTTCTGATAACCTATTATATAGAGATGTTATGAATTGAAAGAGTAGGTGAAAATAATGGGTAATTTCGCAGGATTTGGAATTATGATCGTCCTTTTTGCTGTTATGTATTTCTTGATTATTAGACCACAAAAGAAACAACAACAAAAGCATGCCGAAACTTTAAAGCAATTACAAAAGGGTGATCATGTTGTTACAATTGGTCGCCTTCATGGTGTAGTTGATGATATTGATACTGAAAATAAGACTATTACATTAGATTGTGATGGTATTTACTTAGTCTTTGATATGAACGCAGTTGCCAAGGTAACTGAACGTGTTGGTGAGGCAACTTCAAATGATGATAAAAGTTCAGAAAGTAAAACTGAAGAAAAATCAGAAAAAGAAGATTAATTCAAAAAGCAATTTTCAAGATAATGAAAGTTGCTTTTTTTATTTCTAATAATTTTATTTAAACATTTTAAGCGTGTGATATAATTATTAGATATATTAAGATAAGAAATAGATTGAAGGTCATTAGTTATAGTTATGCAAAAAATTTTAAAAGCATTTAATTTATCAACCGAAAAGAAAATTATTAAAGCCATTTGTGATTTTGATACGATTATCATTCATCGTCATCAAAGACCAGATCCAGATGCTTATGGATCTCAAATGGGATTAGCAAATATTATTAAAACATCTTTTCCTAACAAAAAAGTTTATTGTGTGGGTAAACAATACCATGGCTTTGACTGGTTAGGTAAGACTGATAATATTGACGATGATGTCTACAAAAATGCATTAGTAATTGTTTGTGACACTGCTAATCAACCTCGTGTTGATGATTCTCGTTATAATAAGGGGAAAATGATGATTAAAATTGATCATCATCCTAACGATGATCAGTTTGGTGATATTATGTGGGTTAAACCGGAAGCATCAAGTACTTCTGAGCTTATTTATGATTTATATGATGCTTCTAAGAAACTAAAAATTAATGATGAAGCTGGCCGACTATTGTATGCAGGAATTGTTGGAGATACTGGCCGATTTAAATATCCTTCAACGTCTGCTAATACTTTTAGGGTAGCTTCTGAATTAGCAAAATTAAATTTTTCTACAACTGAAGTTAATAATATCGAATCTGAAATTGATATCCCATTAGCACGTTTGTCAGCTTATGTATACGAAAATTTAAATATTAAAGATAGTGGAGCAGCTTACTTAATATTAAGTGATAAAGTCCTAGAACCATTTAATTTAGGGGATGAGAGTACTTCTGCGGTTGTTCCATTACCTGGAAATATTAAGCAGGTTAGTTCATGGGCAATTTTTGTTCAACAAAAAGATGGCAGTTATCGCATTAGACTACGTTCTAAGGGACCATCAATTAATGAACTAGCTAAGAAATTTGGTGGCGGAGGTCATCCATTAGCTAGTGGAGCTGTTGCTAAAGATGATGAGGAAATTAAGCAGGTCATCGAACAATTAGATACGTTAGTTGCTGATTATAAAGGAGATAAATAATGACAACTACTTTTAAGCAATACAATTTTAAGCCATTTATTATGAATGCCTTAGATGAATTAAATTTTAAAGAACCAACAAAAATACAAGAAAATATAATTCCCGAAATTATGAAAGGGAGAAGTGTAATTGGTCAATCTGCTACTGGTAGTGGTAAGACCCATGCATTTTTATTGCCTATTTTTGAAGAAGTTAATCCTGATGAAAACAGTGTTCAAGCAGTAATTACTACACCAAGTCGTGAATTGGCTTATCAAATTTATGAAAATGCTAAGCAATTAGCTAAACATAGTGATCAAGTTATTCATTTGGCCAATTATGTTGGTGGTACTGATAAAAAACGTCAGATTGAAAAATTAAAAAATGAACAACCACAAATTGTAATCGGGACTCCAGGAAGAGTTGCAGATTTAATTAAAAGTCAACATTTAGATGTTCATACAGCTAAAAACTTAGTGATTGATGAAGCTGATATGACAATGGATTTAGGTTTCTTAAATGAGGTTGATACCATTGCTGCTAGTTTTGGTAAAGATGTTCAAATGATGGTATTTTCAGCTACTATTCCACAAAAATTACGTACATTTTTGAAAAAGTATATGACTAATCCATATATTGAAAATATTCCAAATGCTTCTGTAATTAATCCTAATATTGATAATTTATTGATATCGACCAAAGGTGAAAATCGTAATGATTTAATTTATAAGTTAATTACGATGGGTGAACCATATTTAGTATTGATTTTTGCCAACACTAAAAAAAGAGTTGAAGAGCTATATGAATATTTACGTAATCAAGGATTAAAAGTTGGAATGGTATCGGGTGCTTTGACTCCTCGTGAACGTAAGCGCATGATGAAGCAAATTCAAAATCTTGATTTCCAATTTGTAGTGGCTACGGATTTAGCTGCTCGTGGTATTGATATTGAAGGGGTATCTGATGTGATTAATGATGACATTCCCGAAGATTTAGAATACTTTATTCATCGTGTTGGTAGAACTGGTAGAAACAATATGTCTGGAACTGCTATCACTTTGTATGATCCAGATGAAGAGGATGAAATTGATGCTTTAGAAAAAATGGGGATTTCATTTAAACCTAAGGCTATCAAAGGTGGTCGTATTGTAGATACTTATGATCGCAACCGTCGTAAATCTCATCGTCGTGGTCATGATAAACTTCAACCAAACATGATTGGTATGATTAAGAAGAAGAAACGTAATATTAAACCTGGTTATAAACGTAAGATTAAGAATGAATTAAAACGTAATGATGAAATGAATCGTCGAGTTGAACAACGAGAAGAAGGTCGTCGCAAACGTAAGTCAAGAAAGAATAGTTCTCAACGCTATAGATAATTATTGACACCATTTTTAACAAATTTTATAATCATATATGAGAATAACGAAGAGAATATATTTATATTAAATAACTATTTAAGAGACATCTTGGCTGGTGCGAAAGGTGAGTTATTTTTATAAATGCTGTCTTTTTATGATGAATTGAATCGCTACTCAGCGTTATTGAGAATAAAGAGGTAAACGAAAACATCGTTGCAAGTAAAGTGGTACCGCGTGTAAGCGTCTTTACTGCAACGGTGTTTTTGTGCTTTTTGGAGGAAAATTATGAAAAACTTAAGTAGTAGTCAAATTAGAGCTATGTATTTGGACTTTTTTAAGCAACATGGTCATACTATTGAACCTAGTGCTTCATTAGTACCTAAAGATGATCCATCTTTGTTATGGATTAATTCCGGTGTTGCTACTATGAAAAAATATTTTGATGGTAGTGTAGTTCCTAAAAATCATCGTTTGACTAGTTCACAAAAGAGTATTAGAACTAATGACATTGAAAATGTTGGTAAAACTGCCCGTCATCATACCTTATTTGAAATGCTAGGTAATTTCTCAGTAGGTGATTATTTTAAAAAAGAAGCCATTACTTGGGCTTTTGAATTATTAACTTCACCAGATTGGTTTGGCTGGGATAAAGACAAATTATATATGACTGTTTATCCTAAGGATACTGATGCTAAAAAATACTGGGAAGCTGCTGGAGTTGCTCCAGATCATTTAATTGATATGGATGATAATTTTTGGGATATTGGTCAAGGACCTTCAGGCCCTGATACTGAAGTCTTTTATGATCGTGGACCTGAACATGATGATTTAAAACCAGACGACCCAGAAAATTATCCTGGTGGTGAAAATGAACGCTACCTGGAAGTATGGAATATTGTATTTTCACAATTTAACCATAAACCTGATGATACCTATGAACCTCTACCAAGAAAAAACATTGATACTGGGATGGGGCTAGAACGTGTAACTTCTATTTTCCAAAATGCGCCAACTAACTTTGAAACTGATTTATTTTTACCAATTATTCATAAAACTGAAGAATTTAGTAATAATAAAAAATATGGTGTTAATGATCAAGATGATGTGGACTTCAAGATTATTGCTGATCATGCACGTGCGATTACATTTGCTATCGGCGATGGTGCACTTCCATCTAATGTTGGTCGTGGCTATGTTATTAGAAGATTAATTAGAAGAGCAATTGTTTCAGGACATCGATTAGGAATTGAAAAAGATTTCTTATACAAATTAGTACCAATTGTTGGTGAAATAATGAAATCTTATTATCCAGAAGTATTAGAACAAAAGGATTACTTGGCAAAAGTTATTCATTCTGAAGAAAAACGTTTTAATGAAACATTATCTGATGGTTTAGACTTATTAAATAATCTTTTAGATGGATTAAAAGAATCTGACGATAAAGTTGTTAGTGGAAAAGATGCATTTAAGCTTTACGATACTTATGGTTTCCCATTAGAAATGACCAGAGAATATCTAAATGATGAAGGCTATTCTGTTGACGAAGATGGCTTTAAATCTGAAATGCAAAAGCAAAAAGATCGAGCACGTAATGCACGTGGAGATAAGAAATCAATGGGTGTACAACGTGACTTATTAATTGAAATTCAGACACCAAGTAAGTACGTTGGATATGATCAACTAAGTGTTACTGATGCTAAATTGCTTGACATTATCGTTAATGAAAAATTAGTTGATTCAGTTGATAAAGGAATTGCTGAATTTATTTTTGATAAAACTCCATTTTATGCTGAAATGGGTGGACAAGTTGCTGATCAAGGTGTAATTAAAGATGCTAATGGTGATATTTGTGCTAAGGTAACTGATGTGCAAAATGCGCCTAATGGTCAGAATTTACACACTGTTGAAGTTCTAAAACCTATGAACAAAAATAATAGTTATTCATTAGATGTTGACCGTCATTTCCACAGTAAAGTTGAGAAAAATCATACTGCCACTCACTTGTTAGACCAATCATTAAGAAATATCTTAGGCGATCATACTCAACAAGCTGGATCTTTAGTTGAACCTAATTATCTAAGATTTGATTTTACTCATTTTGGTTCAGTTACTGAAGATGATTTAAATAAAGTTGAAGAACTAGTTAATGAACAAATCTTTAAGGAATTACCTGTTAATACTGTTGAAACTGACCAAGAAAATGGTAAAAAAATGGGAGCAATTGCCTTATTTGATAATAAATATGGCGATAAAGTAAGAGTTGTTAGTGCTGGTGATTTTTCTGTAGAATTTTGTGGTGGAAATCATGTTAAAAATACTAATGAATTGGGCTTGTTTAAGATTACTTCTGAATCTGGTGTTGGTGCTGGAGTAAGAAGAATTGAAGCTGTTACTTCTGGTGATGCTTTTAAATATTTGAACAATGAAGAAAATATTTTGAAACGAATTGCTATTAATACTAAGACTAATAAACTTGAAGAAGTTCCAAATAGAATAAATCAACTACAAGAAGAAATTAAAGAATTGCAACAAAAACAAGAAACTTTAGAAACTAAAATTGCCAACCAACAAGCAGATTCTGTATTTGAAAATGTACAAAATGCTGGTGATCTAAAGGTAATTACAGGTGTATTAAAAGTTTCTGGTATGGGTCAATTAAGACAGTTAGCTGATACTTGGCGTAATAAAAATCTCTCAGATGTGTTAGTATTAGGTACAAGCATTAAGGGTAAAGCTAATTTAATTGTTGCCGTTAGTGATGATCAGGTTAAGGCTGGTATCAAAGCTGGAGATTTGATTAAAGCTATTTCTAGTGAAATTAATGGTGGCGGTGGTGGACGTCCTAATTTAGCACAAGCCGGTGGATCTAACCCAGAAGGACTTGCTAAGGCTATGGATGCTGCCATTGAATGGTTACAAAAATTATAATATTTTATAATTAATGTTTTATTGAAATTATGTTATCTTACATCATAGATATAGAGGTGTTTTGGAATGAGTGCTTCAGATAAAACAATGTATTTTGATTTAAATAATAATACTCCTAAGGATGTTCATGATACTTTATTGTTAGTATATAAATCTTTAGAAGAAAAGGGGTATGATCCATATAATCAAATTGTAGGATATCTTATCTCAGGAGATCCTGCATATATTCCTCGTTTTAATGATGCAAGGAATCTAATTCGTCGTTATGAAAGAGACGAAATTATTGAAGAATTAGTTCGTTTCTATTTGGTTAAGAATAACAGTGAGGATAAATAGTTTATGAGATTAATGGGAATGGACGTTGGTTCTAGAACAGTTGGAATTTCTGTTAGTGATTTATTGGGATGGACAGCTCAAGGAGTTGAAATTATTCCGATTAAAGAAGAAGAAGAGGAATTTGGTTTAGATCGCGTTGATCAATTAGTTGAAAAATACGGTGTACAAGGATTTGTGCTCGGATTACCAAAAAATATGAATAACACTTCCGGACCTAGAGTCGATGCATCAAAGCACTATGGTGAACTGTTAAAAGAAAAGTTTGGGTTACCAGTTGATTTTGAAGATGAACGATTGACGACTGTTGAAGCAGAACGGATGTTAATTGAGAAAGCTGATACTTCTAGAAAAGGTCGTAAAAAGGTCATTGATAAGATTGCTTCTGAATTAATTTTGCAAACTTATTTAGATCGTAAAGGTAAACTAACAAATATATAGAGAGAAGGCTTATTAATGAATAACGAAGAACAAACACAACAAATTACAATGGTTGACGAAAATGGAAATGAAGAATTATATGATGTTTTATTCACTTTCCAATCAGAAGATTATGGAAAATCATATATTTTACTTTATCCAGTTGGTAAATCAGATGACGATGAAGTAAACATTGAAGCTTATGTATTACCAGATGATGATGATCCTACTGATCCTCAAGGTGGAGATTTAAAAACTATTGATTCTGATGAAGAATGGGATATGGTTGAATCTGTCTTGAACACATTTTTAGCTAAAGATGATGACAAAAAAGAATAATTATTATTCATTAAAAGGGTGTCTTATAAGACGCTCTTTTTTTATGCATAACTGTTTTAAATTTATTTTTATGCTAAAATAGTGATTGAATAATCAGGAGGTTTGTGTAACATGACTAGTGCAAATCAGCGCTTTAAAGCAAAAATAGACAATAAAACATATACATTTGTAGGTAAAAGTTCAGTTGAACATATGAAAACAGTTACCGAATTAATGAATGAACAATTAAATCAATTAAAAGAATTATCACCTGATATAGATAAGGCTGATGCTGCAATATTATTGGCATTTAACGCTTTTTCGGAGCAGGTAAAATTGCAAAATAAGATTAATCAATTAGAAAAAAAGGACTATAAAGAATAATGTTATTTACAATTATTATATCTTTAATACTTATTTTTAGTATTTACAGTGGATATAAAAAAGGATTAGCACAAGAAATAATCAGAATTATTGGATTCTTAGCTACTTTATTATTATCATTGCTTTATTCAAGAAATTTGAGTGATATTTTATTTTCCCATACTAATATTATTAGTAATCATCTCCTATGTAATAGTATTAGTTTTTTAATATTATTTATTATTCTTTCTGTGGTTGTGAGATTTATTATGAGAATAATAAACCATGTAACTTCTATTCCAGTTATTCATGAATTAAATTCCTTTGGTGGAGCTCTTATTAGTTTTATAATTTCATATTTTATGATTTTTTTAATCTTAAATATTATACTAGTTCTGCCCGATAATAATATAAAGAAGCAATATTATGATTCTAAAGTAGCTACTTTTGTTGTTAATAGAACACCATTGTTATCACATGATTTATATAAGAAATGGTTAAGATAAGGAGGTATTATGCCAATATGGATACTAAAGTTTTTGATACTTTAGAATACAATAAAATAAAAAATAAAATTTATGAGTATTTAACTACTAAAAATGGTAAAAATGAATTATCTTCGTTGGTTCCAACTAACAACGATAAGTCTATTAATCTTTGGTTGGATGAAACTGACGATGGAATGCATGTTTTACGTTTAGATAAAGAAATATCGATTCCTAAATTGGATGATATAACTCCATATATGAAGAGATTAAAAATTGATGCTACTTTAAATGGCAGTGAACTATCTAAAATTAATAAAGTTTTAAAATCTGCTAATGCTTTAGTATCTTTTTTTGACAAAATGTATGAAGACCATGTTTCTTTTAAAAGACTTTATGATATTGTTGATGAATTTCAAACTATACCCACTATTTCAAAACAATTATCCTTTTCAATTGATGATGAAGGAAACATATTAAGCTCTGCATCGAAAGAATTAAATGGCATTCGTAAAAGAATTGATAAAGTAAAAACAGACATTCGTAATATTATGAATGGGTACACCAAAAAACAAGCCAAATATTTAACTGAACCAATAGTAACTATTCGTGAAGATCGCATGGTTATTCCGGTTAAAGCTGAATATAAAAATAAGTTTGGTGGAATAGTTCATGATCGTAGTTCTTCCGGACAAACTTTATACGTAGAGCCTAGTTCTGTGATTGGATTAAATAATGAACTTAGACAAAATCAAATTGCTGAAAGACAAGAAGAAAGACGTATCTTAATTGAATTATCAGATTTAATTAGACCATATCAATGGGAAATAATTAATAACTCTAAAATTTTAGGTCATTTAGATTTAATAAATGCTAAAGCTAAGTATGCTCGTAAGATGAAAGCAACTAAGCCTTTAGTCTCTACAGACAATAGGGTTAATTTAAAACAAGCTAGACATCCACTAATTGATCAAGATAAAGTGGTTGCTAATGATTTAAAAATTGGTGAAGATAACCGTGCAATTGTTATTACTGGACCTAATACTGGTGGTAAAACTATTACTATTAAGACTTTAGGTATTTTACAATTAATGGGACAGTCTGGTTTATTCGTTACTGCTAATGAAGAATCAACAATTGGTGTTTTTGATAATGTTTTTGCTGACATTGGTGACGAACAGTCTATTGAACAAAATTTAAGTACTTTTTCATCACATATGGATAACATTGTCGATATTTTAAATAATCTTACTAGCAAAAGCTTAGTTTTACTTGATGAATTAGGTGCAGGTACTGATCCTAAAGAAGGTGCTGCACTTGCTATGTCTATCTTAGATAAAATTGGTGAAGTTAATTCTGAAGTTGTTGCAACTACACATTATCCCGAACTGAAGGTTTATGCTTATAATCGTATAAAAACTACTAATGCTTCAATGGAATTTGATGTTGATACTTTGCAACCAACATATCATTTATTAATGGGAATTCCTGGTCAAAGTAATGGGCTTAATATTGCAGAACGCTTGGGATTATCAGATCAGATTATTAATGAAGCTCGTTCATTAACTGATCAAGATAGTCAAGATTTAAACAATATGATTGTTGAACTAACTGATCAAACTAAACAAGCCCGAGAAAATGCTGAATATTTGAGAACACAGCTAGCTGATGCCACTAAATTGCATGCAGAATTGAGCGATAAATTTAGTAAGTATCAAAATCAAAAAGAACGTCTTGTTACTGAAGCTAAAGAAAAGGCTAATGAAATTGCTAAAAAGGCTAAAAATAAAGCTGATCATATTATTGCAGAATTACACAAAAAACAAGATCAGATTGGTAAAGTTTCAGTTAAAGAAAATGAATTAATTAACGCTAAGGGTGAATTAAATTCATTGAGACAGGATATTAGTTTATCTAATAATAAAGTATTAAAGAAAGAAAAAGCTAAGCATGATTTTCACAAAGGTGACGACGTACTAGTTAAATCTTATGGCCAACGTGGAGTATTAATGAGTAAAATTGGTAACCATAGTTGGGAAGTACAGCTTGGTATTTTAAAGATGAAAATTGATGATACTGATTTGGAAAAGGTTAAACCCGAAAAAGAAAACAATTTTACTACGCGTGTAAAAAGGTCTGGTTCATCTGGATTATCGACTACCCTTGATTTAAGAGGTCACCGTTATGAAAATGCAATGCATGAAGTAGATCAATATCTGGATTCAGCTGTATTATCTGGCTATCCTTCCATTACTATTATTCATGGTAAAGGAACTGGAGCCTTACGTAAGGGTGTAACTAATTTATTAAAACGTGATCGCAGAGTTTCTGATTTTGGATATTCTGCGCCTAATGCTGGTGGAGATGGATCTACGATTGTTAAGCTAAGATAATATATCGTATAAGACATATTATTTGCAATCTTATATTAAAATGCTAAACTTACTTTTAGTAAATACGAAGGAGGTTATTAATATGGTTTCCGAAACTACAGATAAGACTTTTGAAAAAGATACTTCTGATGGTGTTACTTTAACTGATTTTTGGGCAACTTGGTGTGGTCCTTGCCGTATGCAATCACCTGTTGTTGAACAATTGTCAGAAGATATGGGGGATAAAGTTACCTTTAATAAAATGGATGTTGACCAAAATCCTGAAACCCCTCAAAAGTTTGGGATTATGAGTATACCTACTTTACTAGTTAAAAAAGATGGCAAAGCTGTTGATAGCATTGTTGGCTATCACAGCAAAGAACAATTAGCTAAAATTTTAAATCAATATCTATAAGTAACAAAAAGACAACTTGTTTTATTACAAGTTGTCTTTTTTTAGTTTGAATATAAATCAAAATTTGAAATATCATCAGAATCATTAGTAGGACTTTTTGGATCCATATGTACTCTAATTGTTACTTTACCATTTTTTTCTTCCTTGGGATTCATTTCAGCTTCTGCAATAACGCCCATTTGTTGTTGTGCAATTTGAGCTAAAATGCCCGCTTCAAACATAAAATCAGCATCAGCTGAAGATTCAAGTCTAGCTTTCACTATTTCTCCACTTAAGGTCCATTTTATTTCATGTTTATTTTCTGAAATAATTGATAGTTCGCCTAATCCGGATTGCTTAAAAAATAAACTAACATCTAAAGCATCTCTAAGTGGAAATCTTCGTGCAATTTTTTTCCCAGCCCAATAAAGGATACTATGATCATCAGTACCTAATAAATCTTTTATCAATATATCTCTTAATAATTCTTGTCCCCAATATTGACTAGTAGATTTATTACCCATGATTTTTTTATAAAGATTATTATTCATACTTACTAACCTCAATTCCTTTTGTCATTTTTCATTATATTATAATTTATCATTGATTTGTATATTTTATCCAAGAAAATTTGGAATGTGTTACTAAATATCGTTGCTAGGTTGCTCAAAACTTCCAAAAGGATGATAATATATATTTAAACACTTTTTGAAAGAAGGTTAAGTAATTGGATAAACGTGCAATTGGTTTTATGGATTCAGGTGTTGGGGGACTCACTGTGGCTAAGGAAGCTATTAAACAATTTCCCAATGAGAATATTATTTACTTTGGGGATGAAGCTAGATTGCCATATGGTGAAAAAAGTCCTGAAGAAATAAAAAAATTCGCTCAACAAATTTCCGATTTCTTGATTGATAAGGGAATTAAGATTTTAGTTATTGCATGTAACACCGCTACTGCTCATGCACTATCCTTATTAAAAGATACCTTAGACATTCCAGTTATAGGTGTAATTTATCCTGGGAGTTTAGCTGCAGTTAATATTTCTAAAGAAAAGCGTATAGGTGTGATTGCTACTAATGGAACCATAAAAAGTAAAGCTTATGAAAAAACTATTAGTTCGATTAATAATGATGTTAAAATTTTTAGCCTAGGTTGTCCTAGATTTATTCCAATGGTTGAAGATGGACATTATAAGAGTCAAGAAGATCAGAAATTAGTAACCCAAGATTTAATGCCTATTATAAAAGATAATGTTGATACTTTAGTAATGGGATGTACCCATTATCCAATTATGCGTAAATTAATTCAAAATGCTGTAGGTGCTGATGTTAGATTAGTTGATCCAGGAATTGCTGTAATTAAAGATATTAAGCAAACAATTGATGAATTAAACTTAAAAAATAGTTTATCGCATACTAGAAAATTAAACTTTTATACCACTGGTTCTGTTGAAAAATTCCGCTTCGTAGCAGAAGAATGGTTAGACCGAGATATTGATATTAAAAAAGTTTCTTTGAAAACATTGGAGGAATATTAATGTTAAATACGATTGTAATTGCTACTAATAATGAAAATAAAGCTATTGAATTTAGAAATATGTTTGCATCTAAAAATATTAATTTTAAGACCTTAAAAGACTTTCCAGAAATAGGCGCTATTAAGGAAGATGGTAATTCTTTTGAAGAAAATGCTACTATTAAGGCACAAGCTGTTCATAGGATGACAAATTTGCCAGTTCTTGCTGATGATTCGGGATTACAAGTTCATGATATTAATGATGAACCTGGCATTTATTCAGCTAGATATGCCGGTGATCATGATGATTCTGCTAACAATAAAAAATTACTAAACAAATTATCAGGTAAAAAGAATCGAAGTGCTACTTTTAAGACTTGCCTGGTTTTAATTAAACATGATGGTAAAAAATTAGTTGTTAATGGGGAATTGAATGGTACTATTTTAGAAGAATCCAGGGGAGACAATGGTTTTGGATATGATCCATTATTCTATGTACCTAGTATGGAAAAGACGTTGGCTCAAATGAATAGAACAGAAAAAAATAAGATTAGTCATCGTGGTAACGCAATGAAAAAGTTGTTCAATGAATTTGACAATTGGTGGCTCAACTAAATGTTAACTAATTGTAAAATTTTTACGAAAATGCTATTCTAAAAGCATAGTATAAATAAGGGGGAGGAATTGTATGACAATAGGAGCTCTAGCTGGTTTAATTGCTGCAATTGCATTTTTAATATTAGCTGTAAGTGCTGCGTTTGTTTTAATTAAACTTTCAAAAACCGTTGATGAGGTTAATAAGAATATTAACTCAATTTCTCAAGATGTTAATGTTTTGTCTAAGCAAACTGAAGAAATTATGATTAGTTCTAATTCTATGATTAAAGATTTAAATGAAAAAGTTAATACATTAGATCCTGTATATCAAGCTGCTGCTGATGTTGGTCAAAGTGTTTCTGATTTGAATAGTGCTACTCAAAGCTTAACAAAGAAATTTCAAGAGAGAAACAAACCTTCTTTTCTTGAAAAGCTAGCAGGTATAGGCTTTAAAGTATTTAGAAAATAAGGAGAGTGTTTTTTATGAAAAAAGCAGGATTATTTTTTATGGGACTAACTGCTGGAGCTGCGGCAGCTGCTTATGTTGCTTATCGTAAATTAGATGACGACAAAGCCAAAAAATTAGTAGATACTACTAAAGATGCAGCTAATAGTTTGAAAGATCGTGCATTAGACTATGCGTTTTATGCTATGGATTCAGTAGATGATGCTAAACAATCATTACAATCTAAGACTTCAGATGCTACATCTAAAATTAAAGATGCTGCAGGCAAGGCTAATGATAACGTAATGAATAAGGCTCAATACTACTATGATGAAGGTAGTACTCAATTTCATAAAGCTGCTAATAATTTAAGAGAAAAATCTAAGGATGTTAATAATAAAAATAATGATGATAACGAAGATGTTGTCGTAGATCCTGATTTTTTAAAAAAAGATAGTGACAAGTAATTGAACAAAAAGGACTTAGAATTAATTAAAATGATTAATCCTAAGTCTTTTTTGCTTACTTGTTATTTTTATTTTAATCTGCTATATTTATACAATAAATGAAAGCGCTATAAAACTTTCTATTATTTGTTTAGAAAGGATTAAAATATGAATAAGCAAAATATAACTATTTATGATGTTGCTAGGGAATCTAAAGTTTCAATGGCAACAGTTTCAAGAGTTTTAAATGGTAATTCTAATGTTAGACCTGCCACGAAAAATAAGGTAATGAATGTAATTAATAAGATGGAATATCGTCCTAATGCTGTCGCTAGAGGATTAGCTAGCAAAAAGACTACAACTGTGGGAGTTATTATTCCCGATGTTACTGATGAATATTTTGCATCTTTAGCCAGAGGTATAGATGACATCGCTTCTATGTATAAATATAATATTATTTTAGCCAACTCAGACGATGATTCATCTAAACAAGTTAAAGTTTTGAATAATCTATTGAGCAAGCAAGTTGATGGTATTATTTTTATGGGAAACGAGATTAATGATAAATTACGCCAAGAATTTAAAAATTCTAATGTTCCTATAGTACTAGCTGGATCTGTAGATGAAAGTAATTCTGTTCCTAGTGTTAATATTGATTATATTTCTGCTGTTAAAACTGAGACTAGTAAATTAATTAACAATGGTAATAAAAAAATTGCTTTTATTTCTGGTTCTTTAAATCAGCCAATTAATTTAGATTATCGATTAGTGGGATATAAAAATGCTCTACAAGAAAATAATTATGTATTTGATAATTCATTGGTATTTTCGACAAGTGGTAATTATCAATCCAGTTATAATTTAGTTAATAGTATTTTATCTAAAAATATAACAGCAGCAGTTGTTACTAATGATGAATTGGCTGCAGGTTTACTAAATGGTTTAACGGATCTGAATATTAAAGTACCAGATGACTTCGAAATATTTGCTAGCAACGACACCAAAATATCAAGACTGGTAAGACCTCAATTGTCATCAATAACTCATCCGTTATATGATGTTGGAGCTGTTGCGATGAGATTACTTACTAAAATAATGAATAATGAAGATGTTGATAAAAAACAAGTGCTATTAAATTATGATATTGTTGAAAGACAATCAACAAAATAGTAATGTACTTGATTATTAATATTCGCATTGATATAATTAATATGTTTGTAAAATGAAGAATTTGAATTAAACGAGAGGAGTGCTGAGATCATGTCAGGACATTCAAAATGGCATAACATACAAGGTCGTAAAGGTGCCCAAGATAAAAAACGTGGTAAGATTTTCCAAAAGATTTCACGTGATTTATACCAAGCAGCTAAAGCAGGGGGTGCAGAAGTAGATGGTAACCCTCAATTACGTTTAGTTATTGATAAGGCACATGCTGCTAACATGCCTAAAGATAATATCCAACGTGCACTAGATAAAGCAACTGGTGTTGGTGGAGCTAATTATGAAGAAATAACTTATGAAGGATACGGACCAGCTGGTACAGCCGTTATGGTTTCTTGTTTAACAGACAATAAAAACCGTACTGCTGCAGCTATTCGTTCTGCATTCACTCATCATGGTGGATCTCTAGGTTCTAATGGTTCTGTTTCATATATGTTTGATCGTAAGGGTTACATTGTAATTTTACGTGATGGCTTAGATGTTGATGAAGATGATATGTTAATGGATGCATTGGATGCCGGTGCAGATGATATGAAGGCTAGCGATGAAAAATTTGAAATTTTTGTTACTCCTTCAGATTTAAATGCTGTTCGTGATGAATTGCAAAAGAAATATACACTAGATACTGCCGAAGTAACAATGTTCCCACAAACTGTTACTGAAGTTCCTAGTGATAAAGCATCACAATATACTGGCTTAATTGATGAATTAGATGAAAATGACGATGTTCAAGACGTCTATGAAGCTGCTAAGTTACCAGAAGATGCTGAATAATTAAATAATGATTTAAGATGTGTAGTTATTCTACACATCTTTTTTTTATAAAAAATACATACACTTTTTTGCGAATATATTAGTGGAGGATATTTATATGAAAATGAAGGAGTACTTTAATGATTTAATTAATCATGCCATTGATATTAAAGCAAGTGATATTTATATATTTCCAGCAGGTGATAATTTTAATATTAAAATGCACACGAATGTAAGAATATTAGAACATTCAGTAATAGATAGTTCTTTTTCTAAAACTTTGCTTAATTATTGTAAATATATATCGAATATGGCTATTAGTGAAAATAGAAGGCCACAAATAGGATCATTTGTATATAAATTAGATAGTCAAAAATATTATTTAAGATTTTCATCGGTTAGTAATTTTAGTAATAAAGAATCAATGGTAATTAGAATTATTTATAGTATAGAAGACTCTGATTTGAGTTATGCAGATTATAATAATTTGATATCTCTAAAGAAAAGATTCTACAAAGGAGGAATGATTTTGTTTGCAGGTCCTACTGGTTCTGGAAAAACAACATCGGCTTATAAATTAGCTAAAAGCATTAGTCCTAAAAAAATTATAATGACGATTGAAGATCCAGTAGAAATAATTGAAGATGAATTTTTACAATTACAAGTAAATGATTCTGCTAATATGGGATATGATGAGCTGATTAAAGTGGGGCTACGGCATCGACCAGATATATTTATTATTGGCGAAATAAGAGATACTAGAACTGCTAATGCTGCAATAAGAGCCGCACTTTCTGGCCATTTAGTAATCAGTACTATTCATGCCAATAATAAAAATGGGGTAATTAATCGTTTAAAACAATTAAATGTTAATTCATCGGATATAAATCATGCCATTAATACAGTTGTTTACCAGAAATTAGTAAATGATAAAGATGGAAATATGACTGCATATATGGATATAAATGAGGAGTAGTAAATTTTGTTTAATACAAGACTAAAAGGACCAGAACAGCAGCTATTGTTTAAAACGCTTAGTGAACTATTAGATTCAGGATTTAACCTTAAGGAATCGTTAATTTTTATAAAACAAACAACAATTAAGGAAAATATTATTGATGATGTTTTATCAAAATTGGAACAAGGATATCACTTTAGTTATAGTATTAGAAAATATATAGATGGTGAATTTTATAATCAAATATATATTAGTGAAAAGAATGGTAACTTGATTAGCTGCTTAAAAGAAATAAATAAATATATTTCTTTTAAAAATAAACAAAACAAAAAAATACAAGAAGTTTTAATGTATCCGTTATTTTTAATATTGATGCTTTTAATGGCATTAATTGGTATCAATAAAGTCATTGTTCCACAGATAGGAGCGATCGGTAGGGTTGAAAAATATGATTTAAGTTATTTATATTTTTTTATATTATTAATATTTGTGTTCTTATTGCTAATTTTTATTTATTACAAAAGTTTATCCTTTTTAAAAAGAAAAGAATTTTTAATTAAAATACCTTTTATTGGGAAAATATATCAGTATTATATGGGATATTATTTGTCATATAATTTATATTTAATGTTAAGCAATGGTATTGATATTAAAAATATATTATTTATAATGAATAGTTTCGACAAATCAACAATTATTTATTCATTAAGTAATGAAATAAAAAAAGAACTAGAAAATGGGATGAATTATACAAAACTTATACAAAAATATAATTTTATCCCTAAAGAATTTATTTTATTTTTGTCACAAGGTAATTCTAAGGGAAAAATAATTAACAATTTATTTATGTTTTCAAGACTTCAATTTGAAGACATGATTAATAAAAGTAATCGTTTGATTAACTTAGTTCAACCAATTTTATTTTTATTAATTGGTATCGGAATTATATTAGGATATTTATCAATTTTGATGCCCATTTATAACTCATTAAGGGGAATATAAACATGAAAATATGTAAAAAAAGATCTGGATTTACTTTAATTGAAATGACCATTGTATTATTCATTATTTCATTATTAATTTTAATAATTGTACCTAATTTAAATGGCCAAAGGAAAAAGGCTGAATCTGTTCATAACAATGCAATGATATCTTTGGTTCAAAGTCAAATCGATGCTTATCTGATTGATAAGGGTGATGCTAATGTTACGTATCAATCTTTGAAGGAAAATGATTATTTGAATTCATCACAAATTTCACGAGCAGAAAAACAGGGAATTAATATTGATAATAATAAAGCAATTAAAAAAGAGTAAGTTTGGATTTACTAATATCGAAATGATTATTGTATTAATGATTACATCTTTGTTTATAGGTATTACACTTTTTATTTATCCGAATATTAAAAATTATCAGCGTAATGATGAACAAAAATTTTGGAATTCTTTTAAATATCAATGGGATAGTATTGTTATGTCTACAAAAATTAACAAAAATGAAAAATCTAAAATAACAAGTACAATTATCGTAAATAAAAATAATGTTAATTTTATTTATTGGAATGGGGTTAATAAATCTATTAATATCCCTAATACTATAAGCATTTATGGTAATTCTTATATAATTGATATTAAAAGTGGTGGGTATGTTGCTCCTGCAACTTACCGTTGGCATTCTAATCTATTAAAGAAGGATTATATACAAACTTTTCAACTCGGGTGGGGTGTATATCATATTGAATAAAAATTTAGATGGGTTTGTGATTATAGATAGTTTAATAGCAATTATTCTAATTACTTTAGGTATATTATTTTATATTGAATGTGATCAATCTATTAACAATGGTATAAAACATGCCGAAAATCATTTAATTGAAAGTAGAAAAAAATATGAGAACAACCTTAAATAGAAGAGGTTTTACAGTGATAGAAAGTATTATTGGTTTATTAATGTTAAGCTTAATTGCTATATTAATTAATACCACAATTTTGTATATTAATAATTCTGATAGACATCAAAAAAGTGAGATTATTAATTATCATGTTTTTTTAAGCACAATTGAATCTAAAAAGTTAAATTTAAGAGTTGTTAAAATAGATGATAATAATATAACCTTAATTAATCCATCAAATCATAAAGAATATAGGATTCAAACCTATAAAAATATGTTAAGACTTTCTGGCAATAAAAGTGGACATGTACCAATCTTAGAAAATATTGCTTCAACATATTTTAGTATTCATAAAAATCATCTGTTTATTAAGTTGAAATTTATTAATCATCAAGAATTTGAAAGTGAGACTTCTATTGAAAAAAGTTAAACATAATGGTTCTGCTACAATGATTGCATTAATATTCTTAATAGTTTTATCAATTATTTTATCAATTAAATTTTTAAATTATAATGCTGAAATAACTACAATTAATGAATTAATAAAAAATTATTAATATAAGTAATTATTTGTTTATCTTGAATTAATTAATAATAATCTGGTAGTATTAAACTTGTATTAAATCTTTTAAGGGAGTGAGAATACTGGCTGAGAAAGATACAGAAACTTTGTTTAATGTATTGGACAAATCTACTGAAATATTGAAAAAAGAATTAGATGTGTCATATTTAGATGCCTTTATCGAAAATGGTGATAATATGATAAATAATAATACTGTTCATGTTGAAGATGATAAGCCTAATGAAGATATAGTTTCTAAATTAGAAAAGCTGTATAATAAAGTAGATTATAATTCTATAGATGCTGAGTCAATTAGAAAGGCTATTCAGATGGCTATGATTAAAGCAACTAAAGAAGATGCTATTCAAGCAAATCATCAAATAACTCCTGATACAATTGCCTCAATTATGGGATATTTAATTATTAGACTATATAAAAATAAGTCTAATTTAAGTGTGCTTGATTTAGCTGTTGGAACTGGTAATTTATTAAGTACCGTTATTAATCAGTTATCAGATGCACTTAAAATAAATATACATGGTGTCGGTGTCGATAATGATGATTCTATGTTGGCTATTGCTAGTTTAAACTTTCAAATGCAAAATAAGATTGACGATGTTGAGTTAATTCATCAAGATGCAGTTGATAATTTATTGGTGGATGATTCAGACTTAGTTATTTCTGATTTACCGGTTGGTTATTACCCAATTGATGAAAACACTAAGAATTATAAAACTAGATCTAATGATGGTCATTCATATGCACATCATTTGTTGATTGAACAAGGGATGAACCATGTTAAGCCAGGTGGATTTGGTGTTTTCTTAGTACCAAGTAATCTTTTTAATACTCCTGCAGCTAAGGAATTATTAAAATGGAACCAAGATAATGCATATATGCAAGGGTTATTAAACTTACCTAAAGAATTATTTACTAATGTTAAAGCTCAAAAAGCTATTTTAATTTTACAAAAACATGGTAATGATGCTAAACAAGTTGATAAAATAATGTTAGGGGAATTTCCTTCTTTCAAAAATCCATCAGCTTTCCAAAAATATTTAGCTGAAATTGTTGAATGGGAAGAAAATAACTTACTAAAATAAAACAAATTAAGGAGAACTATTATGGGAAAGTCTATTGCTATTAATGCTGGAAGCTCCACATTAAAATTCAAATTATTTGAAATGCCTTCTGAAAAACTAATTTCAAGTGGTGCCATTGATCGTATTGGTTTAACTAAATCTGATGTTGCTATTAAATATGGTGATGGTAAGAAATTCCATAAAACTATGGATATTGAAAACCATGAAGAAGCTATTAAATTAGTTTTAGATAAACTACTAAGTTTAGATATCATTGATGATTACAATGAAATTACAGGTGTAGGTCATCGTGTTGTTGCTGGTGGTGAATTCTTTACTGATTCTGTTGTTATTACTGATGATGTTTTGAAAAAACTTGAAGAATTATCAGAATTAGCACCATTACATGAACCTGCAAATATTTTAGGTATTAAGGCATTCAAGAAGATTTTACCTAATGTAATTAGTGTTGCTGTTTTTGATACTTCATTCCATACTTCAATGCCAGAAGAAAATTACATGTATGCTTTACCATATAAATACTATCGTGAACATAAAGCTCGTAAATATGGAGCACATGGTACTAGCTACCGTTACGTTTCAAGTCGTGCTGCTGATATGCTTGGTAAACCACTAAAAGATTTAAAATTAGTTGTAATGCATTTAGGTGCTGGTGCTTCTATTTGTGCTATTGATCATGGAAAGTCACTTGATACATCCATGGGCTTTACTCCAGTAACTGGTGTTATGATGGCGACTCGTTCAGGCGATGTTGATCCTTCATTACTTGCATATATTATGGAAAAAGAAGGCATTACTGATGTTAATGAAATGATTAACATTCTAAACAAGAAGTCTGGATTGTTAGGTGTTTCTGAAGTATCAGCTGATATGCGTGATTTGGAAGCTGTAAAAGCTGACAATCATCAAGCTGAATTAGCTCGTAATATGTACATGAATCGTATTATTAGATACGTTGGTCAATATGTTGCTGAAATGAATGGTGTAGATGCTATTGTATTTACTGCCGGTGTTGGTGAAAATGATATTGGCATTAGACAAGAAGTAGCTGACAAATTAAGTTACTTTGGTGTTGGTGTTGATCCAGAAAAGAACCATATTCGTGCTGTAGAAAGAGATATTAGTTCTGATGATTCATCAATTAAGACTTTATTGATTCCAACTAATGAAGAATTAATGATTGTTAAAGATATTGAAAGACTACGTAAATAATTAATAAAAAGAAACTCATTTTGAGTTCCTTTTTTTATTTCATTAATAGATGAATAAAATTCATTTAAAATTTAAAATCATGAATAAATGTTGACAAAACAATATTTGTAAAGTAAATTTGTCTTTAAATTACTTTTAATACAGTATCTTATAAATAATTATTATGTATAATTAAATTAGTAAAGGGAGTGCATAGACTTATGAAAGATACGCCCAACAAAGATAATGAACAATTATCTAAGGGATTAAAGAATCGTCATGTTCAGTTAATAGCTCTTGGAGGAACAATTGGAACAGGATTATTTTTAGGTGCTGGTGAATCAATTCAGTTTGCAGGTCCATCAATTGTTCTTGCTTATTTGATAGCTGGAGTAGCTGGATTCTTCATTATGAGATCTCTTGGAGAATTATTATTGTCTGATGTTAATTGTCATTCATATATTGAATTTATTGATAAATATTTAGGTAAAAAAATAGGCTTCGTTGCAGGATGGACTTATTGGGCCTGTTGGATTTCAATTGCGATGGCCGAAATTACTGCTGCTGGTTTGTATGTGCATTTTTGGTTTCCAGGAATACCACAATGGGTAACAGGTTTATTTTTACTTATCGTATTATTTTTGGCTAACTCAATTAATGTTTCTGCTTTTGGTGAAACTGAATTTTGGTTTGCTTTAATAAAAGTAGTTGCAATCTTAGCATTAATAGCTACAGGTGTAGTTTTAGTCATAATGAATTACAAAACACCAGTAGGACATGCTAGTTTAAGCAACTTATTTGGAAACTCAATGTTTTCACATGGCTTTAGTGGTTTTCTTTTAAGCTTTCAAATGGTTATATTTAGTTTTGCAGGAATCGAAATGATTGGAATGACTGCTTCTGAAACTAATGATCCAGAAAAAGTAATCCCTAAAGCAATTAATGAAGTCCCATCTAGAATACTAATTTTCTATATTGGTTCATTAATAGCTTTAATGTGTATTTATCCATGGAATCATATTAATGCTGCTTCTAGTCCTTTTGTACAAGTATTTCAAAATATAGGGGTTGGTTCTGCCGCCGCAATTATCAATTTTGTTGTACTGACAGCTGCTGTTTCAGCATGTAATTCTGCTATTTTTACAACAGGAAGAATGATTTATTCATTAACATATGGATCCAAAAAGCCTTTAGGAAAGCAATTAGGATCTTTAAATAAACATCAAATTCCTTCTAAAGGTATTTTATTTTCTATTGTAATAATTACACTTTCATTAATCTTAAATGCTTATATGCCTGATGGTGTATTTCAACTAGTTTCTAGTATTGCTACTACATGTTTCTTATTTATTTGGGGATTGATTGTTTTAGCCCATTTAAAATATCGTAAAGTAGTTTCAAGTAAAAATGAAACTAACAAATTAACTTTTAAGATGCCATTTTTCCCTTATTCTAATTATTTTGTTTTAGGATTCTTGGTTTTTGTAGCAATTGTAATGCTATTTAGAATGAATACTTTATTTGCACTGATTGGTTCAATAATTTGGATTATAACATTATACATTATAAAATCATTAACAGATGAAGTTCATCAAAAAAGATAATTCCAATTTTGGAGTTATCTTTTTATTTTGTAATTTATATTTTTACGTTTATTGTTGTAATATATAGTTAGTTAATATTGAAAGGGAGTAATTATATTCAGTACTTTATTTCTGATACGCATTTTTTTGATAAACATATGTTAGGTATTGATGACTTTGCTCCAAGACCTTTTTTCTTTGTTGATGATATGAATAATAAAATTATTGATAATTGGAATAGTAAAGTTCAAATGAATGATACGGTATACCATTTAGGTGATATTGCTGTATATCATATAAAGCCAGCAAAGAAAGCCTATGAAGCAATCTTTAATATTTTGAAAAAATTGCATGGTAATTTAATTTTAATTAAAGGTAATCATGATAGTCGCGATTTATTTAAGTTCTTAAGTAATCATAACTATTATATTAATGGAAAACTTAAATTTGAATTTCATGATGTTGGTGTATTAATAAAGATGAATCATTGTCAGTACTATATGACTCATTATCCAATGATGATGGGTAAGGTTGAAAAAATTATTAATCTTCATGGTCATATTCATCATTATTCGGTGCCAATTAAAGATGATTTAAACGTAGGTGTAGATTCTCCAGAATTAGACTATTTAAAATCAAAACCATCTTTTGGTGCTCCATTATCTGAATCTGAAGTACAGGAGATGGTTTTGGGTAAGAATATTGACTTTGCGAAAAGACATTGATTAGGAGGTAAGTTAATTGTTAGATAAAATTGCTATTTTGCATACAAACGATTTACATTCTCATTTTGAAAATTGGCCTAAAATTGTTAGATATTTGGCCTCAGAAAAACATAAGCTAGAAAATCAGGGTTATTTTGTTATAACTGTTGATTTAGGGGATGCAGTGGATCGTGCTCATCCGTTAACAGAAGCAACTGATGGTAAAGCAAATATAGATTTATTAAATCAAGTTCATTACGATGCTGCCACTATTGGGAATAATGAAGGATTAACTAATAGTAAAGATGAATTAAACCATCTATATGACGATGCTAACTTTGATGTAGTTTTGGATAACTTGTTTGATCTAAAAACTGGTAAACAACCAACTTGGGCAAAAAGAAAAAAGATTATTAAAAGTAAAAATGGTACTAAAGTAAAATTACTAGGATTAACGGCGCCTTATCATTCTACTTATGAGTTAGAAGGATGGAATCCTATTGATGATCAAAAAATTATTCCTGATCTTATAAAAAATGATAATGACGATTATGACGATTATGACGTGATGGTCTTGCTATCACACTTAGGTGTTACTCAGGATCGCTTAATTGCTAGTAAGTTCCCACAATTTGATATTATTATTGGCAGTCATACACATCATTTATTTAAAAATGGTGAATATGATAATAAATCATTATTAGCTGCAGCTGGTAAATATGGTCATTATGTTGGAGAAATTAAGTTATCTGTATCAGATGGTAAGATTACTGATAAGGTTGCTTCAGTGGTTAAAACATCAAATTTACCAGAACAAGCTGATGATGAAAGTTATATCCAAGAATTAGAAGAACGTGGTGAAAATATATTAGCACAATCGAAAGTAGCAGATATTCCTTATAGCATGCATACATCATTAAGAGGTGAACCTTCTATTATGAAAGAAGGTCTCGAAGCTATGAAAGAGAAAGCTCAAACAGACGTTGCAATTATGAATGATGGGTTATTTCTAGATGATTTACCTAAAGGAATAGTTGATAAAAATCAATTGCATAAAATCCTTCCTCACTCTATGCATGTAATGAAGACTACCTTAAAGGGTTATGATTTATGGCGTATGATGATGGAAATGGAAAAAAATCGTAAATTTTTAATTCAATTTGAACAAAAAGGAATGGGATTTCGTGGTAAATACTTTGGTGAATTAAATTATTCCGGTATTGATGTTGATATGAAGACCCGTAAAGTTTTTTATAATGGTAAAATTATTAAAGATAATGATAGTTATGACATTGCCTTATTGGATCATTATTCATTTATTCCATTTTTCCCAACTATCGCTATTGTAGGTGATAATCATATTTTATATGATCAAACATTAAGGGATGTATTTGCCACTTATTTATCAAAAAAATATCCTTTAAACAAAAAAGATTAGGAGAGTTTTATTTGGATCGTAAGACTATTGAAGAAACAGTAGAAGAAAATAGATCATCTAAAAAGCCATTGGCCAAAATATCACAAGAAAGTGATGATGGACTGCTCATTAATGGACATGATTATGAAATAATTAAGAATGTTGAAAATTGCTTTGATTTAGAAATCTTTAAACAACAATATAATCCAATTTTCAGTAAATATAATTATATTGTAGGTGATTATGCTTATGGGGTTCTAAGATTAAAGGGTTTTCTTAAAGATGATGCTAAAGTACCCCCACAATATCAATATAGCTCAATTGAAGACTACATTTATGAGTATGCTAATGTAGGTGCTAAGTATTTTGTTATTAACAATTTAGAAGCTAAAAATAACTTTAGAAATAGTCATTTCAGTAAAAAGCGTCGCAATCCTCGTAGAAAACGTAAAAATAGAAATCATAATTTTGAAGAGAAAGTAACTAAGCATAAAAAGCCTATTAATAAGCGTAAACATATGCGTATTACTAAAAGTGATGGTAAGGGTAAGCGCCATTTTACAATTAAACAGGGAGATTAGTTATGAAAAAATATAATGGATACTTTATTGATTTAGATGGGACTATTTATGCAGGTAGTAAAAGAATTCCTGCTGCAAAAAGATTTATTGAAAGATTACAAAATAAGGATATTTCTTTTATGTTTGTTACTAATAACACTACTAAAATGCCTATTGATGTTGTTAAAAACTTATCTGATAATCACGACATTCATGTAAGAGAAGATAATGTTTATACTGCTGGATTAGCAACTGCTGATTATATGGACAAAATTGCTGGAAAGAAACGCAAAGTTTATGTAGTGGGGGAAAAAGGTTTAATCACTGCTTTAGAAAATAATGGATTTGAAATTGTATATGATGAACAACCAGATTATGTAGTAGTTGGTTTGGATTCTAATACTGACTACGATAAATTAAGTAAAGCTGTATTGTACATTAGAGCAGGTGCTAAATTTATTGGTACAAATCCTGATAGTAACATTCCAAATGAAAAGGGGATGCTTCCAGGTGCTGGTTCTTTAGTTGATTTGGTTAGATATGCAACACAAGTTGATCCAATATTTATTGGTAAACCTGAAAGCATTATTTTAGAAAACGCATTAGATAAAATTAAATTAAATAAAGATGAGGTCGTAATGGTTGGCGATAATTATATGACTGACATTTCTGCAGGAATTAATTTTGGCATTGATACTTTATTAGTTTATTCAGGACTATCAACTAAAAATCAAGTTTCTAAGATGAATATAAAACCAACTAACGAAATTGATTCATTGGATGATTGGATAGTTTAGAATGTTTAAATTTAACTGTATTAATATATTAAGTATTACTCTTATTCTTTTATCTGTAATAAGTTTAGGTATATTTATAATTATAAATATACCTTTTTTATACTATTCGTCGATATTAATGTTTCACATTGATATTAATTCCCATAAAACGATAAATGAGCTAATGAATAATTATTATAATATTGTTACTTATTTACAATCTCCTTTTATAGATCATTTAAACGCTAGTTTTCTTATAGATAGAAGAGGAATTCATCATTTTTATAATGTAAAGCAATTAGTTATTTTTAATAACTTATTTATGTTTTTTTCTTTTCCAATATCATTAAAAGTTTATTATAAATATGCAATTAAAAAATTTATTAGTTTATGGATCAATTTTTTGAAATTAACTATTTATATATCTATTTTTATGTTTGTTTTAATTATTCTTGATTTTAATGACATTTTTATAAAATTTCATCAAATATTTTTTAACAATAATGATTGGATATTTAATATTAAACAAAATCCTATTATTTTAGCTTTTCCTGACGGATACTTTTTTGTATGTTCATTAGGATTATTTTCTATATTCTTGTTTTTATGTTTTTTTATTTTAAGCAAGGGTAAAAAAGAACTCCAATAAAAAAAGAGCGGAATATTATTCCACTCTTTTTATTTTTGTTTTTTCTCTTTTATAAAAGCTACTATTCCAGGTATTAAAGTAATTAATATAATTCCAATGACTACTACTGAAAAATGTTCTTGAACAAATGGAATGTTACCAAAAAAGTGACCAGCACCACAACAAAGTAGTACCCAAACTATACATGCTGATAAATTATACTTTATAAATTTATTATATTTATAACCACTTGTAGCAGCAATAAAGGGGGCTAATGTTCTAATGATTGGCATAAATCTAGCTATGAATATTGCTAATATACCATATTTATCAAAAAAAGATTTTGCCTTATCTAGTTGTTCCGGTTTTATAACTTTTGCTACCCATTTTTGTTTTGTTATCTTATAACCTATTTTATCTCCTAAATAGAAGTTTAAAGTATCACCTAAAAATGATGCTAATAGGAATACAACTATAAATATCCAAGTATTTAAATGATATTGAGGGTTTGCTGAAATAGCTGATGCTGCAAACAGTAAAGAATCGCCTGGTAAAAATGGCATAATAACTACTCCTGTTTCTACGAATATAACAGCAAAAAGTATAATATATGTCCAATTGCCAAAATAAGTAACCAAATTGATTATATGATTATCTATATGGAGTATAAAATCTATTAAAGTATTCATATTTTTCTCCTTAATTTAAATGTATAGAGTAATTTTACCAAATTTATAAGAATAAATGCATAATAATAAAATAAATTATGAAAAAAGACTTATCATTTATCCAATTTTATTTTATTATATTATATGTTTGTTAAATAAATAATTATTTGGAGGAATTTACTATTAATTATCCGCAGTTGAATTTAGATGAAGAAAATGGTCCTTTAGCTATTATAAAGACTAATTATGGTGATATTGAAATTAGATTATTTCCTGAACAAGCACCAATGGCAGTTGAAAACTTTACTAAACTTGCTGAAGTAGGTTATTATGATCAAATTAATTTTCACAGAGTTATTAAAGACTTTATGATTCAATCTGGTGATCCAACTGATACAGGTGCTGGTGGTGAAAGCATTTGGAATCAACCATTTGATGATGAATTTTCTGACGATTTATATAACTTTAGAGGTGCATTATCAATGGCTAATGCCGGTCCTAATACTAATGGTAGTCAATTTTTTATTGTTCAAAATAAACATTTAGCAGACAATTTAATAGAACCTATGAAAAAGTCTAAGTTTGCTAGTGAAGTTATTGATGCATATAAAAATAATGGTGGAACTCCATGGCTAGATTTTAGACATACAGTTTTCGGTCAAACAATTAAGGGAATTGATGTAGTTGATAAAATAGCGGATGTTGAAGTTGATAATAATGATCGCCCAGTTTCAGAAGTTTTAATAAATAAAATAGAAATATATAAATAGTTATTGACTATATTTTGTTTTATTGGTATTATTATTTTTGTTGTCATTTACGACATGCTTTTATATTTTATTTATTAAAAAATGTTGACTTTGAATTTAACTTTTGATATTATCTTAGTTGCTTATTTTTAAATTTGTTAAATATTAATTCAAAATTAATTATAAAAAGTTGTTGACTTTCACTTTTTAAAATGGCATAATAATTAATGTTGCGTTGTTGATATGACAAAGAGCAACAATTAATTCAAAAATTTAATTATAAAAAGCTGTTGACATTAAGTTAACACTTTGATATAATTAAAGAGCTGCTTATTGAAAGCAGTTAACTGATAAGTAGATCTTTGAAAACTGAACAAGATTGATAATCGATGATGTGTAAGGATTCTTATGATTTAGATCATAAGGAATTAAACATTGCGAAGTCAATTCGCTTATAAAAAAACAATTAATTTGATGAGCTAGTTAAAAGCTTTTCATCTATAAGATGAGAGTTTGATCCTGGCTCAGGACGAACGCTGGCGGCGTGCCTAATACATGCAAGTCGAACGAGTCCTCCCAATTTGATTTTATGCTTGCATAAATGATTTTTGGATTCGGGACGAGTGGCGAACTGGTGAGTAACACGTGGGTAACCTGCCCTGAAGTAGGGGATAACATTTGGAAACAGATGCTAATACCGTATAATTAGTTGGAACCACATGGTTCCAACTTGAAAGATGGCTCTGCTATCACTTTAGAGGGTAATCGGCCACATTGGGACTGAGACACGGCCCAGACTCCTACGGGAGGCAGCAGTAGGGAATCTTCCACAATGGACGAAAGTCTGATGGAGCAACGCCGCGTGAGTGAAGAAGGGTTTCGGCTCGTAAAACTCTGTTGTTAAAGAAGAACAAGTGTAAGAGTAACTGTTTACGCTTTGACGGTATTTAACCAGAAAGCCACGGCTAACTACGTGCCAGCAGCCGCGGTAATACGTAGGTGGCAAGCGTTGTCCGGATTTATTGGGCGTAAAGCGAGCGCAGGTGGTTCTTTAAGTCTGTTGTGAAAGCCCTCAGCTCAACTGAGGAAGTGCAGCGGAAACTAAAGGACTTGAGTACAGAAGAGGATAGTGGAACTCCATGTGTAGCGGTGAAATGCGTAGATATATGGAAGAACACCAGTGGCGAAGGCGGCTATCTGGTCTGTTACTGACACTGAGGCTCGAAAGCATGGGTAGCGAACAGGATTAGATACCCTGGTAGTCCAYGCCGTAAACGATGARTRCTAGGTGTTGGAGGGTTTCCGCCCTTCAGTGCYGCAGCTAACGCATTAAGYAYTCCGCCTGGGGAGTACGRCCGCAAGGYTGAAACTCAAAGGAATTGACGGGGGCCCGCACAAGYGGTGGAGCATGTGGTTTAATTCGAWGCWACGCGAAGAACCTTACCAGGTCTTGACATCYTMTGMMAAYCTWAGAGATWAGRCGTTCCCTTCGGGGACAGARTGACAGGTGGTGCATGGTTGTCGTCAGCTCGTGTCGTGAGATGTTGGGTTAAGTCCCGCAACGAGCGCAACCCTTATTATTAGTTGCCAGCATTAAGTTGGGCACTCTAGTGAGACTGCCGGTGATAAACCGGAGGAAGGTGGGGATGACGTCAAATCATCATGCCCCTTATGACCTGGGCTACACACGTGCTACAATGGATGGTACAACGAGTCGCGAAACCGCGAGGTCAAGCTAATCTCTTAAAGCCATTCTCAGTTCGGATTGCAGGCTGCAACTCGCCTGCATGAAGTTGGAATCACTAGTAATCGTGGATCAGCATGCCACGGTGAATACGTTCCCGGGCCTTGTACACACCGCCCGTCACACCATGAGAGTTTGTAACACCCAAAGACGATGGAGTAACCTTCGGGAGCTAGTTGTCTAAGGTGGGACAGATGATTAGGGTGAAGTCGTAACAAGGTAGCCGTAGGAGAACCTGCGGCTGGATCACCTCCTTTCTAAGGATATTACGGAAACTTACATTAGATTGATCAATCTTATTCAGTTTTGAGAGGTAAACTAGATATTATTAATTTCTAAATTAAATTTGTATTAAATACAATTTTAACCGAGAACACCGCGTTATTTTGAGTTTTTTAAATAGTTTTATTCGTATAATACTCAATTAACCAAACATCACGTAGTGATGAATTAGGTTAAGTTATGAAGGGCGCATGGTGGATGCCTTGGCACTAGGAGCTGATGAAGGACGGGACTAACACCGATATGCTTCGGGGAGCTGTACGTAAGCTTTGATCCGGAGATTTCCGAATGAGGAAACTCGATAACCTTAATCGAATTAGCTAATTTGGCGGCAGACGTGGGGAACTGAAACATCTAAGTACCCACAGGAAGAGAAAGAAATTTCGATTCCCTAAGTAGCGGCGAGCGAACGGGGAACAGCTCAAACCAAAGAGCTTGCTCTTTGGGGTTGTAGGACTGAACATTTGAGTTACCAAGTTAAACGATAATCGAATTATCTGGGAAGGTAAGCGATACAGGGTGATAGCCCCGTAGATGAAATCATTTAACCTCAGTTCAGGATCCTGAGTACAGCGACACACGTGGAACGTCGTTGGAATCCGGGAGGACCATCTCCCAAAGCTAAATACTCCCTAGTGACCGATAGTGAACCAGTACCGTGAGGGAAAGGTGAAAAGCACCCCGGAAGGGGAGTGAAATAGTTCCTGAAACCATGTGCTTACAAACAGTTAGAGCCCGTTAATGGGTGATAGCGTGCCTCTTGTAGAATGAACCGGCGAGTTATGTTAACATGCAAGGTTAAGATGAAAAGATTGGAGCCATAGCGAAAGCGAGTCTGAATAGGGCGTTTGAGTATGTTGAGATAGACCCGAAACCAGGTGATCTACCCATGTTCAGGCTGAAAGTGCGGTAAARCGCACCGGAGGGCCGAACTCGTGTACGTTGAAAAGTGCTGAGATGAAATGTGGGTAGCGGTGAAATTCCAAACGAACTTGGAGATAGCTGGTTCTCTCCGAAATAGCTTTAGGGCTAGCCTCGGAYTTAGAATCATGGAGGTAGAGCCACTGTTTGGATGAGGGGCCCGTCATRGGTTACTAAATTCAGATAAACTCCGAATACCATTGATTTATATGTCCGGGAGTCAGACGATGAGTGATAAGATCCACCGTCGAAAGGGGAACAGCCCAGACCACCAATTAAGGTCCCTAAATATATGCTGAGTGGAAAAGGATGTGAAGTTGCATAGACAACTAGGATGTTGGCTCAGAAGCAGCCACCATTTAAAGAGTGCGTAATAGCTCACTAGTCGAGTGATTTTGCGCCGAAAATTTACCGGGGCTAAGCATATTACCGAGATTGTGGACATGACGTAGTCATGTGATAGGAGAGCGTTCTAAGGGCAATGAAGTTAGACCGTAAGGACTGATGGAGCGCTTAGAAGTGAGAATGCCGGTATGAGTAGCGAAAGATTAGTGAGAATCTAATCCACCGAATGACTAAGGTTTCCTGGGGAAGGCTCGTCCTCCCAGGGTAAGTCGGGACCTAAGCCGAGGCCTAGAGGCGTAGGCGATGGATAACAGGTTGAAATTCCTGTACTAGTTAATTATGTTTGAGCGATGGAAGGACGTAGAAGGCTAACTCGTGCACACTATTGGATTGTGTGTTCAAGCAGTGAGTCAGTTGAAGAGTGAAATGCTTTTCAGCGGGTTGACAAGCTGTGATGAGGATCGAATTATAGTAGAGAAGTGAGCCATGTCACGCTACCGAGAAAAGTTTCTAGTGAGTAATTAACTACCCGTACCGCAAACCGACACAGGTAGTCGAGGAGAGTATCCTAAGGTGAGCGAGTGAACTCTTGTTAAGGAACTCGGCAAAATGACCCCGTAACTTCGGGAGAAGGGGTGCTGCACTAACGTGCAGCCGCAGTGAAAAGGCTCAGGCGACTGTTTATCAAAAACACAGGTTTCTGCAAAATCGTAAGATGAAGTATAGGGGCTGACGCCTGCCCGGTGCTGGAAGGTTAAGTGGATGAGTTAGCTTCGGCGAAGCTCAGAAACGAAGCCCCAGTAAACGGCGGCCGTAACTATAACGGTCCTAAGGTAGCGAAATTCCTTGTCGGGTAAGTTCCGACCCGCACGAAAGGCGTAACGATCTGAGCACTGTCTCAACAAGAGACTCGGTGAAATTGAGATACCTGTGAAGAAGCAGGTTACCCGCGACAGGACGGAAAGACCCCATGGAGCTTTACTGTAATTTGATATTGGGTGTTGACATAGCTTGTACAGGATAGGTAGGAGCCGTGGAAACCGGAACGCTAGTTTCGGTGGAGGCATTGTTGGGATACTACCCTCGCTGTGCTAACACTCTAACCCGCACCACTTATCGTGGTGGGAGACAGTGTCTGATTGGCAGTTTGACTGGGGCGGTCGCCTCCCAAATAGTAACGGAGGCGCCCAAAGGTTCCCTCAGAATGGTTGGAAATCATTCGCAGAGTGTAAAGGCACAAGGGAGCTTGACTGCGAGACAGACAGGTCGAGCAGGGACGAAAGTCGGGCTTAGTGATCCGGTGGTACCATATGGAAGGGCCATCGCTCAACGGATAAAAGCTACCCTGGGGATAACAGGCTTATCTCCCCCAAGAGTTCACATCGACGGGGAGGTTTGGCACCTCGATGTCGGCTCATCGCATCCTGGGGCTGTAGTTGGTCCCAAGGGTTGGGCTGTTCGCCCATTAAAGCGGTACGCGAGCTGGGTTCAGAACGTCGTGAGACAGTTCGGTCCCTATCCGTCGCGGGCGTAGGAAATTTGAGGGGAGCTATCTCTAGTACGAGAGGACCGAGATGGACATACCGCTGGTGTACCAGTTGTCCCGCCAGGGGCACTGCTGGGTAGCTATGTATGGTTGAGATAAACGCTGAAAGCATCTAAGTGTGAAACCCACCTCAAGATGAAATTTCCCATTCCTTTATGGAAGTAAGACCCCTAAGAGATGATTAGGTAGATAGGCTAGAAGTGGAAGTGCAGCAATGTATGGAGCGGACTAGTACTAATTGGTCGAGGACTTAACCAAGTAAGGTTGTTCTCTAAAGTTTTGAAAGAACGAAGTTCTTTCAGATAAATAGTGTGGTGGCGATAGCTAGAAGGATACACCTGTTCCCATGCCGAACACAGCAGTTAAGCTTCTAAACGCCGAGAGTAGTTAGAGGATCGCCTCTTGCAAGGGTAGGAAGTTGCCGCGCTTATTATTCCGAATTAGCTCAGTTGGTAGAGCACCTGACTGTTAATCAGGTTGTCGTCAGTTCGAGTCTGACATTCGGAGTTAGTTATGGTCTTGGAGAGTTGTCCGAGTTGGCCGATGGAGCATCATTGGAAATGATGTAAACGGGTCAAAGCCTGTTTCAAGGGTTCGAATCCCTTACTCTCCGTTATAACTTTAATATGACCCGTTGGTCAAGTGGTTTAAGACACTGCCCTTTCACGGCAGTAACATGGGTTCGAATCCCGTACGGGTCATTATTTGGAGGATTAGCTCAGTTGGGAGAGCATCTGCCTTACAAGCAGGAGGTCACAGGTTCGAGCCCTGTATCCTCCATCCAAATATTGGACTGGTTCGTTGGTCTAGTTGGTTTAGGACGCCTGCCTGTCACGCAGGAGGTCACGAGTTCGAGTCTCGTACGAACCGTTGTTGTTTTATTACAACATATAATTAAATAATCTATAGCATAACATAAATGGTTTGGCTCGGTAGCTCAGTTGGTAGAGCAACGGATTGAAGCTCCGTGTGTCGGCAGTTCGATTCTGTCCCGCGCCATTTATGGAGGAGTAGCGAAGTCTGGCTAAACGCGGCGGACTGTAAATCCGCTCCTTCGGGTTCGGTGGTTCGAATCCACTCTCCTCCATTTTAAATAGGGATATAGTTCAATGGTAGAATACCGGTCTCCAAAACCGTTGATGTGGGTTCAACTCCTACTATCCCTGTTATGTTGCTATGGCGGTAGTGGTGAAGTGGTTAACACATCGGTTTGTGGATCCGACACGCGTGGGTTCGATTCCCACCTACCGCCCTTTTTAATTGGGCTATAGCCAAGTGGTAAGGCAATGGACTTTGACTCCATCATGCGCTGGTTCGAATCCAGCTAGCCCAGTTGAATATTATATTAAATGGCGGTATGGCCAAGTGGTAAGGCAGAGGTCTGCAAAACCTTTATCATCGGTTCAAATCCGATTACCGCCTTTAATTTTTCATTAATATATTTTGCCGGAGTGGCGGAATTGGCAGACGCGCTGGACTCAAAATCCAGTGATCGTATAGATCGTGTGGGTTCGAACCCCACCTCCGGTATAATTATAATCGAATAAATCTAATCAAAGAACGATAAGCAATTTAGTGCTTATCGTTTATTTTTTTACTGTTACAATAGTCTTTTAAATGTTGTAATTTTGTGATATGCTTATAAAAGTTATGAGCGTATTCCCGATAGGATTCACCTAGTAGTGAAGATGCCTTGTAACCAAAATCGTAGGGGGAATAATTAAATGCAAGAAAGACATTTATTTACATCAGAATCTGTTTCAGAAGGACATCCTGATAAAATTGCTGATCAAATTAGTGATGCTATTTTAGACGAAATGTTAAAACAAGATCCTGATTCTAGAGTGGCCTGTGAATGTTCTGTTACAACAGGTTTGGTTTTAGTTTTTGGTGAAATTACAACAAAAGCATATGTAAATATACAAAAAGTAGTTAGAGAAACAATTAAAAATATTGGTTATGATAATAACCAATATGGATTTGATGGAAATACATGTGCTGTATTAGTTGCTATTGACGAACAATCACCTGATATTGCACAAGGTGTAGATGATTCTGTTGAAAAAAGAGACAATAGTGAAGATGCATTAGATAAAATAGGTGCAGGGGATCAAGGCTTAATGTTTGGTTACGCCGTAGATGAAACTCCTGAATTAATGCCTTTACCTATTTCATTGAGTCATAATTTGATGCGTAAAATTACTGAATTAAGAAAGAATGGATCAATACCATATTTAAGACCTGATGCTAAGGCAGAAGTTACAGTGGAATATGATGATAATGATGTTCCTACATTAGTTGATACAGTGGTTTTAAGTACTCAACATGATCCAGATGTTACTTTGAATCAAATAAGAAATGATATTATTGATAAAGTCATTAAACAAGTAATTCCAGATGAATTTTTAAGTTCAAAGACTAAATATTATATTAATCCAACTGGAAGATTTGTAATTGGTGGGCCACAAGGAGATGCTGGCTTAACTGGTCGTAAGATTATAGTTGATACTTATGGAGGAGCTGCTCATCATGGTGGTGGTGCTTTTTCTGGTAAAGATGCAACTAAGGTCGATCGTTCTGCTAGTTATGCTGCTAGATATATTGCAAAAAATATTGTTGCTGCAAAATTAGCTAAAAAGGTTGAAGTTCAAATTGCTTATGCAATTGGAGTTGCAGAACCTGTATCAATTTCTATTAATACTTTTAATACTTCTAGTGTTTCTGAAGAATCATTAATTGAAGCAGTTAGAAAAATATTTGATTTAAGACCCGCTGGAATTATTAAAATGCTTGACTTAAAACGTCCTATTTATAAACAGACTGCTGTTTATGGTCACTTTGGTAGAACAGATGTTGATTTGCCATGGGAAAAGACTGATAAAGTCGAAGAATTAAATAATTTTTTAAATAATAAGGCTTAATAAAATAAAAAACGATTTATTTTGTTTTTATACAAATTAAATCGTTTTTCTTTTATTATGGGGGTTAAAATAAATATGATACAAAAAAATAATCGATTTTGGATTACTATGGCACTGTTTTTATCTACCTTTGTTGGTGCAATTTCTATAACAATTGTATCAACATCCTTACCATCAATAGTAGGAGACATCCATGGGGTTTCTCTTATGAACTGGGTCTTTTCTATATTTTTATTGACTAGTGTGGTTACTACTCCAATATATGGAAAACTATCTGATCAATTTGGTAGAAAAAAGATTTTTTTAACTGGATTACTAATATTTTTAATTGGAAGTTTTTTTTCAGGTATTTCTAATAATATGGAAATTTTAATATTTTGGCGTGCAATTCAGGGGATTGGTTCTTCTGCTATTATGCCGATGACATATACAATAATATCTGATATATATCCTTTTAATAATAAATCTAAATTAATTGGAATAAATGGTGCGATTTGGGGAATATCTTTAACTATCGCTCCATTATTAGGCGGAATAGTTGTTGATACATTTAACTGGCGATGGATATTTTTCATAAATATACCTATTATAATATTATCAATTTGTATAATTCTTTTATTTTTTAAAGAAAAAAATTTTGGTATTAAACAAAAGATAGACTATTTGGGAATAATATATTTATCATTATTTTTATTTTCAATAATGTATGTAATACAATTAATGGATTCAATTCCTAATACAATGAATAGTATATACTATCTAATAATTATTTCTTTAATTTCATTGGTCTTATTTATAAGAAACGAGTATAGAACTATTAATCCATTAATTCCAATGTCATTATTTAATAATAAGACTTTTATAATTCAAAATATAATTATATTATTAATGAGTGGCTTTGTTTTTGGGTTGGAAATTTATCTGCCAATTTGGATTCAAGGAATTATGGGCTTATCAGCATCTTTTTCAGGATTAGCGATTACCCCAATTTCAATATTCTGGATTATTGGTTCATTTTTTTCAGGATGGTTATTATCTAAAAGTAGTGCCTCTTATGTAACAATTATTGGCTCTATTTTTACTATAATATCTGCTGTATGCTTAATATTGTTATCTATTAATTCTTCAATTATATATTTCTTTGTTATATCATCACTATGTGGCATTGGTTTTGGATTGACTATTACTAATAGTACTGTTACTTCTCAAAATATTGTTGAACAAGATAAAGTAGGAGTTGCTACTTCGTTTAATAGCTTAAGCAGGATCCTTGGACAAACATTTATTATCTCTATCTTAGAAATTGTCATGAATAGACAAATTAAGATAGGAACTCTTCATTCTAATGCTGGCATTACTTCTAATAAAATAAATGAATTTATCAACTATAAAACTCATTTGAACTTATCTGAAAATGTACTTAATTCTTTAAAAAATATATTATATAATTCTTTGCATGAAGTTTTCTTATTTTGTTTAATAATAGTTATACTAGTAATTATTATTAATTTGTTTGATAAAAAAATTGATAAATAAAAAAGACACGATTTAAAATCGTGTCTTTTTTATTTTTTTTGAATAGCTATTAAGATAGGGGGTTCATTTATCTGGTTAATAAATTTATATTCTAAAACAGAATATTTTTTTTGTTCTAAATTTTTGACAAAATCTATTACTGCATTTTTTTCAGTTTTTCCGCCAGGATGACCATAATATAATACCAATATTATAATGCCATCTTTTTCAAGCAATTCTAAACATGCTTTAATTGCTGTTATTGTTGTTTTGGGCTTTGTTATTATATCTTTATTGCCACCTGGTAAATATCCTAAGTTAAAAATTGCTCCATTAATTTTATCTTTTACATATTCTTTAATTTTTTCATGTCCAATATTGAATAGTTTAGTATTATTTAAATTATTTTTTTCTAGTCTTTTTTTAGTAATATTGATAGCATCTTTTTGTAAATCAAAGCCGTATACTTTACCATGTTCTTTTACTAATTTAGATAAAAATTCAGTATCATTTCCTTTACCTACAGTGGCATCGATAACATTATCACCACTTTTTATTACTTGTGACATTATCGTATGACTATACCTTAAAGATGGTTCTAATTTCATAATAAAATCCTTTCCGAAATTTTTATTAGTTAAATTATATCATTTATAAAATATATTAGTTAAACTTGATTTTAAATTTATAGACTGGTAATATAATAAATAATTAAATTGATAGATAATAAAATGTGGATACGAACTAGTAAATTGATTATTTTTTTCAGAAACTAAATGGACGCTGTGAATTTAGAAATTAATCAATTGAACTCATCGTTGAATTTTTAACTGAAAATAATAGGTTAAAACGTTTTCCTCGTTACGGAGCGTAAAGAGTTTTGTATTGTTATACAAAGAATTTTTAGGTGGTACCGCGGAAACTTTCGTCCTATAGGTGATTTTTGATATTCACTTGTAGGACTTTTTTATTATCTAATAATTATTTTTATAGGAGGAATAATATATAATGCCTTACAATCATCTTGATATAGAAAAAAAGTGGCAAAAATATTGGGCCAAAAATGATACGTTTAAAACAACAAATGATCCTAATAAAGAAAATTATTACGCTTTAGACATGTTTCCTTATCCTTCAGGACAAGGATTGCATGTTGGACATCCAGAAGGATATACAGCAACTGACATAATGTCTAGAATGAAAAGAATGCAGGGTAAAAATGTATTGCATCCAATTGGTTTTGATGCATTTGGATTACCAGCAGAACAATATGCTTTAAAAACTGGTAATCATCCTGGTACTTTTACTCAAAAGAATATTGAACATTTTAGAGAACAAATTAAGTCTTTAGGATTTTCATATGATTGGGATCGAGAAGTTGATACTACTGATCCAAAATATTATAAATGGACTCAATGGATTTTCGAACAACTTTATAAAAAAGGTTTAGCATACGAAGATAAAATTGAAGTTAACTGGGCTCCTGATTTTATGGGGGGAACAGTTGTTGCTAATGAAGAAGTGAAAGATGGTAAAACAGAACGTGGTGGTTATCCAGTATACCGTGTTCCAATGACTCAATGGGTATTGAAAATTACTGCTTACGCTGATCGTCTAATTGATGATTTGGATGACTTAGATTGGCCTGAAAGTATTAAAGAAATGCAAAAAAATTGGATTGGTCGTTCAAGAGGTGCAAGTGTATTCTTTAATGTTTATGGTCATGATGACGACAAAATTGAAGTATTTACTACTAGACCAGATACCTTATTTGGTGCTTCTTATATGGTCCTTGCTCCTGAACATGAATTAGTTGATAAAATTGTAACTGCTGATCAAAAAGAAGCTGTTGAGAAATATCGAAAAGAAGTTTCAACTAAATCTGACTTAGAAAGAACTGATTTAAATAAAAATAAATCAGGTGTATTTACTGGAGCATATGGTATTAATCCAATTAATGGTGAAAAATTACCAATATGGATTGGAGATTATGTATTATCTAGTTATGGTACTGGTGCAATAATGGCAGTTCCTGCACATGATGATCGTGACTATGAATTTGCTAATAAGTTCGATTTACCAATTAAGCCTGTTATTGAAGGTGGAGATGTTTCTAAAGAGGCATACACCGGAGATGGAAAACATATTAACTCTGATTTCTTAGATGGTATGGGTAAACAAGAAGCTATCGAAAAAGCTATTAAATGGTTAGAAGATAATAATGCGGGTAATGCTAAAACTAATTATCGATTAAGAGATTGGATTTTCTCACGTCAAAGATATTGGGGAGAACCAATTCCTGTTATTCATTGGGAAGACGGCAGTACATCATTAGTTCCAGAAGATGAATTACCTTTGAAATTACCAGAGGCTAAAAATATTGAACCGTCTGGTACGGGGGAATCTCCATTAGCTAACATTGATGATTGGGTAAATGTTGTAGACAAAAATGGTAAAAAAGGTAAACGTGAAACTAATACAATGCCACAATGGGCAGGAAGCTCATGGTATTACTTAAGATATATTGATCCTCATAATGATAAAAAACTAGCAGATCCAGAATTACTAAAAAAATGGTTGCCAGTTGATTTATATATCGGCGGTGCCGAACATGCAGTGCTTCATTTATTATATGCAAGATTTTGGCATAAAGTACTTTATGATTTAGGAGTTGTACCAACTAAGGAGCCATTCCAAAAACTTGTTAACCAAGGGATGATTTTAGGTACTAATCATGAAAAAATGTCTAAATCTAAAGGAAATGTGGTTAACCCTGATGATATTGTTGAAGAATATGGTGCTGATACATTAAGACTTTATGAAATGTTCATGGGACCATTAACTGAATCAAAGCCATGGAGTACTGAAGGTTTAAATGGTGCTAATAGATGGATTCAACGTGTATGGCGACTAATTATGGATGATAATAATCATTTGCGTGATCGCATTGTTACAGTTAATGATGGTAAATTAGATAAGATTTATAATCAAACGGTTAAAAAGGTTACTGATGATTACGAAAATCTTAGATTTAATGTAGCTATTTCAACAATGATGGTATTTGTTAATGAATGTTATAAACAAAATACATTATATTTGAAGTATATTGAAGGCTTTATTAAATTACTTGCACCAATTGTTCCACATATGACTGAAGAACTATGGAATAAGATGGGACATGAAGATTCAATTTCTTATGCTAAATGGCCAACATATGATGAAAGCAAATTAGTTGATGATGAAATTCAAATGGTTGTTCAAGTTAACGGTAAGGTTAGAGCACATATTAAAGTTGCTAATGATATGCAAAAAGATGCAATTCAAGAAGTTGCTTTAAATGACGATAAAGTTAAAGAGTTCACTGATGGTAAAACAGTTCGTAAAGTAATTGTTATCCCTGGTAAAATTGTTAATATTGTTGCTAACTAAATAAAAAATGGGGAGATTTGTTCTCCCTTTTTTATTATTATTAGATTTGCTTACTTTATAAATTTTGATTAAAATGAATAAGTCAGACAAATTTGAAAGTAGGACTATAGAATGCAAGAACAAAATGAAAATATTACAAATAGTGATCAACAGACCCAGAATAAAATGCTCCAAGGGTCTGCCTGGATGACAGCAGGAAGTATCCTTTCTAGGATATTAGGGGCAATTTACATTATTCCCTGGAGTATTTGGTTTGGCAATCTTTATTTTCAAGCTAATGCTTTATATGTACAAGGATATAATATTTATAGCATGTTCCTTATAATATCAATTGCTGGGATTCCATCAGCAATTGCAAAGGAAGTGGCTCATTATAATTCCTTGAATGAATATGGGATAAGTCTGCGATTGTATAAAAGGGGATTAGTTTTATCTTTTACCACTGGTATAATATGTGCATTAGCTTTATATTTTGGAGCACCGCTATTAGATAACGGTAATCCTAATGTTATTCCAGTTATACGTTCTTTATCATGGGCAGTTTTAATTATTCCAACTATGAGTTTAACCCGAGGCTATTTCCAAGGATTCCAAGACATGGCACCTTCGGCAATATCACAATTTGCAGAACAATTATTTAGAGTTATATACATGCTAGTTACAGCATTTTTCATAATGCGAGTAATTCATGGAAATTGGACAACTGCGGTGACACAGTCAACTTTTGCTGCTTTTATTGGATCATTGGCAGGGTTAATAATCCTTGGAATATATTATTTAAAACGTAGAAAATACTATAGTCATCTTATTGAAAATAGTAACAATGAGATTCACGTTAACGCTAATCACTTATACAAAGAAATTATTAGACAAGCAGTTCCATTTATTATTTTAGGTGCTGGTATCTCAATATTTCAATTAATTGATCAATATACTTTCTTTGATATTATGAAAATTTCAACTAACTACTCAGTAGATGTATTAAACAATTTATATGCATTATTTGCAGGTAATTCTAATAAATTAATTATGATTACTGTTTCATTATCTTCTGCTATGGCTATTACAGTTGTTCCATTATTATCTGAATCATTTACCAAAAAAGACAAAAATGGTATCAGTAACCAATTATCTAGTGGTTTTGTATTGTTTTCATTCGTAATGTTTCCCGCTGCTTTAGGGATGACTGCAGTTGCTGGACCACTCAATCGTGTTTTTAATGGTACAGGCTATAATCATTTAGCTGCAAATGTTTTAGCTTTTTCATCTGTTATTTCTATTCTTTTAGGACTTTTCACTGTTGTTTCTGCAATGATGCAAGGTATTTCGCAGAATAAATTAGCGGTTAAATATTTTATATATGGGACAATTGCTAAGTGCATATTTCAAATACCATTGATATTTATTTTTGGAACTTTTGGTCCACTAATTTCAACTGCTATTGGGTTCTTAGTTGCCAATGGACTAATTATTAAGTCTCTTGATAATCAGTTTGGTTTTAGAAGTTATCAAATGCTAGAAAAGTTAAACTTTATTTTTATATTTTCTCTTGTTACTTATTTAGTTGCCTTGGCTACTGTTTACTTGGGCAACACAGTAGTAGGTATTTTTACAAATAGTTATAGTAGAGTTGGTAGTTTTATAGTAGTCGCATTAGCTGTTATTGTTGGCGGATTTATTTATTCTTACTTATCTCTCAAAAGTAGAATCGCTGATTATGTAATTGGTCATCAATCAGATAAATTAAGAAAAATGTTACACATTAAATAGAAAAAGGTTTGATTGATGTGAACCCCAAAAGTTGGACAACTTTTACTAGGATATTAATCCCAAATATTGATTTGGTGATTGGTATCCTAGTTTTTCTTTTATTCTATTATTATTGTAATCCTTAATCCATGCTTTCATGGCATGGATTAAGGATTCTTTTGTATTATAATGAATATTCATCATTTCACTTTTCATAATATGAAAAAATGATTCCATCTGTGCATTATCTAAGCATGTCCCTTTACGGGACATAGACTGAATCGCATTATATTTTTTCAATGTATTAGCCCAACTATGATGTTGATATTGAAAACCTTGATCACTGTGCACAATAGTTCTATAAGGTAATGATTTTAGATTAAGCATTGCTTCATTTAGTGCCTTTAAAGTAAAACTTACATTTGGATGTTTACTAATATTAAAAGATATTATTTTTTCTGAATATAAATCCATAGCAAAACAGTACTATTATTCACAATATTATATTTTTTACAAAGATAAGTTGAACCATATCCTTGTAGATATTCTAAAACAACATTTAATTTAAATTCATAACTAAATTTAACCAAAAAATGACCCCCAAAATATTGAACAATTTCTTGTCCAACTTTTGGGGGTCATTTCAGACTAAACCTTTTTTTCATATCTTTTCATAAAATTTGGAATTTGCTTAATTATTTGACTAGGTAATACTACATATTGATCTTTTGCTAATTCATCAGCAATTTTACTATGCATAAAAACCGCAGATAAAACAGCATTGTATTTGTTATTAAATTGAGCAACAAATCCTCCAATCATACCAGCTAATGTATCACCCATACCACCAGTTGCTTGAGCAGGTGTTCCACCTGGATTTTGAAAAACACTATCAGAATTATACACTTCAGTATGATGAGATTTTAAGACTACAATACTATTTAATTCTTTAGCTTTGATCATATTTTGTTTTTCATTTTGATCTTTTATTTTTATATTAGATAATCGTTGCCATTCCATTTGATGAGGAGTAAAAATTTTAATAGCTTTTGGAAGCTTTATTTTATGCTTTGCAATCATAGTAATAGCTGATCCATCAATTACAACAATTTGATTTTTTTGTATTAAATTAAATACTTTATTTAAAATTTTTAAGCTTTTAGTATCTGTTCCTAATCCAGGACCGATTACAATAACATTAAAAGTAGGGATTAATGATTTTAATGTTTCTTCATCGTTATAATCGGCAAACATTGCTTCAGGTAAATGATCATGTAAACTTGAAAGATTAATTTTATCTGTAAATGTAGTTACCAATCCAGCACCCGAATGAACAGCCGCTGATGAGGCCATTATAATTGCACCACCAAAATTTTGGTTACCACCAATTAAACCAACTTTGCCATATGTTCCCTTATAACTATTATTTGGTCTTATTCTAATTGTATTATTAACAATATCTTTAGTTATTTGATCCATACAATATTCCTCCTAAGAAGATTCCATGTCATAATTATATCATTACAAGACTTTAAAGTTCATTTATAGCTATTAAAACTGATTATGCTAAAATATAAATAAAGATATCAGGGGGAATTTTTTATGATTAATTGGAAAAAGCAAGCAAAATCTTATAAAGATTCTTATTTAAAAGATTTGAAAGAATTAATTGCTATTGATAGTGAACGTAATGATAAAGACAAAACTAAAGAACATCCTTTGGGGAAAGGACCATCTGATGCTTTAAAAAAATATTTGTCCTTTGGTAAACGTGATGGTTTTAAAACAAAAAATTTAGATAATTTAGTAGGTTATATTGAGTATGGTGATGGAGATCAAAATTTAGCCATTTTGGCTCATGCCGATGTTATGCCAGCAGGTGCCGGATGGGATACTGATCCATTTGATATGACTATTAAAGATGGTAATGTTTATGGTCGTGGTGCGTCTGATGATAAAGGTCCAGGTTTAGCTGCATATTATGGACTAAAAATAATGAAAGATAATAATATTAAGCCAAATTGTAAAATCAGATTCATAGTAGGTACTGATGAGGAAAGTGATTGGACTGGGATTAAACATTATTTTGCCTTAGAGCCAGAACCTGACTTTGGTTTTTCACCAGATGCCGAATTTCCAGTTATTAACGGTGAAAAGGGAAACACTACGTTTGAAAATAAATTTAACAACAAACAAATTGATAATGCCGATACATTATTGAAGTCATTTGATTCAGGATTACGTGAGAATATGGTTCCTCGTGATGCCAATGCTTATGTATTAACTAATGATAAAGATGACATGAATGCTGATTTTACCAATTTTATGGAAGATAGTAATTTAGATGGTGATGCTGAGATTACAGAAAAAGGAATTAAATTGCATTTAATTGGTAAATCTGCACACGGAATGGAGCCTAAGAACGGTATTAATGCTGGAACTTATCTAGCAACGTTTTTAAGCGAATATGATTTTACTGGTGATGCTAATAACTTTTTAACATTTATCGCTAAATATTTACATGATGATTCAAGATGCCATAAACTTGATACTTCATATTCAAGTGGCATAATGGGTGATTTAACTATGAATGTTGGAATTATGAAATTCGATACTCAAAATGGAGGATTCATAAATACTAATTTTAGATATCCTAAGGGGATTTCTGTTTCAACAATTGGTGAACACTTAGAAAATGCAATCAAGCCATTGTCAGGAAGTGTTAACAACACTGATAATATGGATCCGCATTATGTAGATCCCGCTGATCCAATTGTAAGTCGTTTGATTGATGTTTATCGTGAACAATCTGGTGCTAAATCAGCTAAACCAGAAGTTGTTGGTGGCGGCACCTATGGAAGAATGATGAAACGAGGAGTGGCTTTTGGTGCTTTGTGCCCATGGACAGAAGATACTATGCATCAAGCTAATGAATTTCAACCTATAGATGATTTATTACTAGCGATGTCTATTTATGCACAATCAATTACCGAATTATCTAAATAATAAAAAAGCACTTTTGATTAATATTACTTTTAACCAAAAGTGCTTTTTGCTTATCTTATTTCTTTTAATTTATTATCGATTTGTTTTAATATGATTTCAGTATTTTTATCATTAGATAGATCATATTTTTGCAAATCAATTTTCATTTTAGGACTTGCGTCATATTCTTCATACCATTTTTTATATGCTGACCACATATTATAATAATATTCTTTTAACTTGGGATTATTATCAAATTGTTCATAATCACGACCACGCTTTTTGATTCTCTTTAAAATGGTTTCAAAGTCGGTTTCAGCATATACCATTAAATCAGGTGATTTTTTAGGTAAAGCTTTTAATTCTGACATCATTCTATCAAGTAAAGATAAATAAATTTTTAATTCCATATCCGTAATGTTTCCCTCTGCATTATTTTGCTTAGTGAAAAGGGCATCTTCATAAATTGAACGGTCTAAAATATTATTATCATCTGCTAACGCTTTTTTGATCATTCCAAAACGCTTATTTAAAAAATATATTTGTAATAAGAATCCATATTGCTTAGGGTTCTTATAATAAAGTGGAAGAACTGGATTTTCACCAACTGGTTCATAAAACGCTTTTGTATCTAGATGTTTAGCAATCTTTCCAGTTAGGGTAGTTTTACCAACCCCAATCATTCCGGCAGTAATTATCACCATTATTAACTCCTTAATTTCAACAATAATATTATTATTCTATCATATTATATAAAGATAAATAAAAAATACCCCGATAAAAATCAGGGTATTTTTTTATTTAAGTTTAGATTACTTTTTTTCGTCTTTTAATAGGTCACGAATTTCACCAAGTAATGCATCAGTTTTACTTTCTTTAGCTGAAGTATCACGTTTAGTTAATTTGTTGAATGCTCTTACCATTAAGAAGATGATAAATGCAATAATAATGAAATTAATAATTGCTTCAATGAATGAACCAACTTTGAATTGAGCACTACCAACTGAGAATACTAAACCTGATAGATTAATTTGTCCTAGGAATAAACCTAAGAATGGATTAATCAAATCAGTAGTTAATGATTTAACAATAGCTGTAAATGCTGAACCGATGATAACACCAACGGCTAAATCAATTACACTACCTCTAGATAAGAATGCTTTAAAATCTTTAAACATATAAATTCTCCTTATGTAAATTATTAATTATGAATATAATAACATAAAAAGCATCTAATAATAATTAAAAATGTTATACTTGGCATGGGATTAGCATTTTAATTATTGAAAGGTGTACTAGTACAATGACAAGACGAAATTATTGGATATATATTTTTTTTACTATAACTATTTTATTTTGTTTGCAGAATAGTCATTTAGTAACAAATGTTTATGCCGAGAATAATATCAAGACTGAAAAAATAAAAAATAATCCATCAACTGTACCGCAACAATCCAAATCCAGTTTTTTAGTTGCTATGAAAATAAAGCATCAGAATTCATTAAATACATATATTTTAAATAAAAATAACAAAAAATTTATTTCCACTAAACAATTTAGTAATCGTTATGGGCAGGATAAAAATAATATATATATAATAAAAAGGTACTTTTATAAATATCATTTAAAAGTTAAAGTATATCGTGGAAATCTTATATTAAAAGTCTATGGTTCGATAAAAAACATACAGAAAGCTTTGAAATTTAAATTTATTAATTTAAATAAATCAGGGGCTAATGTCATAAAGCCTAATCATAAACTTACTTTACCTAAAAGATACCAAAAAAATATTATTGATATAATTGGTTTAACAAACTATGATGGTATCGATCATAAAGATCATAATGGTAACAATGTTTCTGATTCTGATTTGAAATCTAATAGTCCACAAAAATTTATTAATAGATATAATGTTTCACCTTTATCTGATAATTCTAAGGGGAAAACTTCCATAGGAATTATTTCCTTTGGTGATTTTAGTAAAGCAGATGTAGGAACATATTGGCGCAAAATGGGAACTTCTGGAAATACTAGTAGAATTAAAGTTTATAATCATGATGCTGATACAGCAATTGATAATAATAGCAGTGATGAAACTACTATGGACTTAGAACAAGCAGGATTTGTTAATCCTAAGGCTAATTTAAATTTATATTTATCTTCACCAACCATTTCCGGTTTATTAACTAGTTTGTCAGATGCTGTTAGTGATAACAAATCTGATACTTTATCATTGAGTTGGGGGATTAGTGAATCTGAGATTAAAAGAGAAATTAAATTAGGTATTTTAAGCAAAAAATATAGTCAAATAATTAATTTAATTTTAGAACAAGCTGCTGCTCAAGGTATTAGTGTATTCAATTCATCTGGTGATAATGGTGCCTATGATGGAATCTCAAGTGGAGTTACTAGTTTATCGGTTGAATCTCCTTCATCATCTCCATATATAACTTCTGTAGGAGCCACAAGTATACCGGTCGATTATTCAATTAATGGTCAACGTATAAGAATTAATAAAGAACGCGCTTGGTCTAATGACTTTTTGTACCCATATTTTAATAAATTAAAATTATATGAGGCTAATAGCTCTATTTTTATCCCTAGTTATTTTGCTGGAACTGGTGGTGGATTTAGTATGTTAAACTCTGTCCCTGCTTACCAAAAAAATATTAAAGGTGTAGGGAGTTATAATGCTATTAAATATTGGGATATGAGTTCTGGTTATGCACAACAATATACTGCTCCTAGTTTAGTTTCGGGTGAAAATTCAGGTAGGAATGTACCTGATATTGTTGCCAATGGTGATCCGCAGTCTGGTTATACTGTTTACCATAATAATAAATGGAGTATAAGTGGGGGTACTAGTATTGTTGCTCCACAAATAGCAGGGGTGGATTCGTTGATGGTTGCTAAAGCTAAACATAGAATGGGACTTTGGAATCCTAAAATATATTCATATTCAACATCTCGTAATTCTCCTTTTAACCCGATTGATTCTATAAATGATAATAGTAACATTTATTATGTTGGACAACCAGGAAAGCCTTATAATCAAGCAACCGGTTTAGGAACAGTCAATTATTATAAACTATATAAAGAAATGAAATAAAAAAGCAATGACATTTTAGTCATTGCTTTTTGTTATTCTTTCATTTTTTTAAGCATTTCATCGGCTATTAACCAGCGTCTTGCTCTTTTACGTAGTTCCATATTTGTTATTTTATTAACAGTCATTTTTTCAAAAGCTGCACTGTAATCAATTGATACACTATCAGAGGGCATCTTAATTGGTTCAAGCAGTCTCTTTTTAAATGCCTTTTTAGATTCTTCCATTGCGTTTTCAATTGATTCTACAGTTTCATCAAAATTATGTGAAATTAAACTTTTAGCAAAATTTAATTCTGATCCTTTATAAGAACTGTAAATAAACATTACTAGGTTAAGTGTTTTTTCCTTCATGTATTAACATCTTCTTTCCATACGATTATTATTCAAATTCATTAACTAACTAAATTATAGCTTATGTTATAGTGATTTTGCAATTTATGAATATGCAATAATATTATTACAACTAAAAGCTTGTTATCATAGTAATAGTAAATAAAGGAGGATTTTCATGGCTGAAAGAGATTTTATTGATGTAGAAGATGCTCATCAAAATAATTTGCAGCATCTAAATATTAAAATAAAGAAGCACAAAATAACCGTTTTTACGGGGCTTTCAGGTGCTGGAAAGTCTTCATTAGTGTTTGATACGATTGCTGCTGAGTCCAGAAGAGAATTGAACGAAACTTTTCCTAGTTTTACTCAGCAATACTTACCTAAGTATGGATTACCCGATGTTGGTAAAATTAATAATTTACCGGTTGCCATTGTAATCCAACAAAAAAAGGTCGGTAAAAACCCACGTTCCACTCTTGCTACTTATACAGGAATATATTCATTAATTAGATTATTATTTGCTCGTGTTGGAAAACCATGGGTTGGTTATTCAGATACCTTTTCATTTAATTTACCACAAGGAATGTGTGATAAATGCCAAGGATTAGGATATATTGATAATATTAATCCTGATAAAATAATTGATTATGATAAGTCACTTAATGAAGGTGCTATTACCTTTACAAGCTTTGGCCCCGGAACTTGGCGTTGGAAACGTTATGGTTATACAGGTCTATTTGATAATGATAAAAAGATTAAGGACTATAGTGAACATGAACTATATATGCTTTTATATGCACCACAACAACATTTAAAAGATGCACCTAAAATATGGCGTAAGTCTATTTTATATGAAGGGGTTGTTCCTAGAATTAAACGTTCAATTATTGAAAGTAAGGAGGGACAACATCATAAAAAGGCAATTGCTGAAATTGTAAATCAAACTGTTTGTGATAAATGTGGTGGTAGTAAATTAAGACCGGCTGTTTTAACTTGTAAAATTAATGATCAAAATATTGCAGATATCTTAAAATTAGACTTAATTCATGTTTTAAAATTTTTATCAAGTATTGATATACCTTTGGTTCAAAATCTTATAAGAGAACTTAGCACTAAAATTCAATCATTAGTTGATTTGGGCCTGGGATATTTAACTCTTGATAGAAGTACAGATACTTTGTCTGGTGGTGAAACTCAAAGAATTAAAATTGCTAAATATATGAACAGTTCTTTGTCAGATATGGTGTATATTCTTGACGAACCAAGTGTTGGTTTGCATCCTGTTGATATCAAATTGATAAGCAATGCTTTGAAAAAACTAAAAGATAAAGGTAATACTATCTTAGTTGTTGAACATAATCCAGAATTAATTCCAATTGCTGATTATGTTGTAGAAATTGGACCTAAGCCTGGTAAAAAAGGTGGTAATGTTACATTTCAAGGAAGTTATTCAGAGCTATTAGAAAGTAACACGATAACTGGTAAACTTTTGAAAGAACCATTGCAATTTAATCAGACTAGAGACTTTGACCAAACAATTGATTTACAAAATGTAAATATTCATAATTTGAAAAATGTAAATGTTAAAATTCCTTTGAATGCTGAAACTGTCATTTCAGGAATTGCTGGTTCAGGTAAGAGCTCATTAATTGATGATGTAAAGCGTAACCTAACGACAGATTATGTAGATTTATCTCAAGATGCTGTTGGGGTTAATATTAGATCCACTCCAGCAACTTATTTAGACATTTTAAATGATATTAGAAAGTTATTTGGGGATGCTAATAAAGTTTCTAGACAATTATTTAGTTACAATGGCAAAGGTAAATGTCCATTATGTAAGGGAAGAGGAGTTCAAATTACCAATATGTCCTTTATGGATCCAGTTATACAAACTTGTGAAAAATGTCATGGTAAAAGATATAGTGATGAAGCACTTCAATATAAATATAATGGCAAAGATATTAGTGAAGTGTTAAGTATGTCAATTGCTGATGCGATTGTATTTTTTGATGACCATGGTGAAATTAGTGATAAGTTGCTTAACATGCAAAGAGTAGGTTTGGATTATTTATCATTAGGTCAGTCTTTAGATACCTTATCTGGTGGAGAAGTTCAAAGATTAAAACTTGCAGTGCAGCTTAATCAAACTGGAACTGTCTATTTGCTGGATGAACCTACTGCTGGACTTCATATGAAAGATGTATCGATTATGAATAATTTATTTAATGACTTAGTTAATGCGGGCAATACAGTTATTATCGTTGAACATAATTTATCTGTTATTAGTAAAGCAGATTGGATGATAGATGTTGGACCCAAAGCCGGTCGTTATGGTGGAAAAATACTATATTCAGGAACTCCTAAAGATGCTTTAAATGATTTAAATTCAGTAACTGGTCAGTCAATGAAAAATTATAATCAAATTAGATAAAAAATAATCACACTTTTATACAAAGTTGATGTGAACCCTTAAAACGAAACAACTATTTATTTTCTAGGAGGTAAAGTTCCCGATATTCTTTCGGAGCTTTACCTCCTAGTTTTGTTTTAATTCTATATTTATTATAGTATTTAATCCAATTTTTCATTGTTTTAATTAACGAATCTTTTGTTTCATAATTAACATTCATGACTTCTGTTTTCATAATATGAAAGAAAGATTCCATTTGAGCATTATCTAAGCATGTCCCTTTACGGGATATGGATTGAAATATATGATTATTCTTTAATAGTCTCTGCCATTTATTATTTTGATACTGAAAACCTTGATCACTATGAACGGTAGTTCAATTAGGTAATGTCTTAATCAAAGCTTTCATTGGCTTAATAGTGAAGTCCACAGTTGGATGTTCACTAATAGAAAATGTTAATATTTCATCCGAAAACAAGTCCATAATTGGTGATAAATAAACTCTATGATTTATATCTTGATTACCATATCTAAATTCACTAACATCAGTTGTTAGCTTTTGATATGGACGATCAGTCTTAAACTTTCTGTGAAGTCTATTTTTAGCTGTGTGTCCAACTTCGCCAATGTAAGAATTATACTTTCTACTCTTTTTATTATAACTGTTAGTTGTTAATTTTAATGCTTTCATTAATCTTAAAACTTTTTTATGGTTAACAACTACGTTGTTATTAATCAAAGCTAAAGTTACACGTCGATAACCATAGTTTGGATTAAAACGTTTAATTTTAGTAATCATCTTTTTTAATTTAATATCTTTATCGTGTTCTTTTAAATGACGATAGTAATAGCTTCTACTTACACCAATACTCTTTAAAATGAATGATATGGAGAATCTTTTAAAATAATTAATTTTTTTATGTGATTAATAATAGCTCCATGTTCTTGTTTTATTTGTTCATAACGATAATTAATTAGATAATAATTAACTTTATTCTTTAAAGATTTATTCAACGATTTAAATTTAATATTATTTAATTTCATTTTTTTAGGGCCACGATTAGTGTATAATCCAGTTAGGCCTTTAGTCTCCAATCTTCGCTCCCAAGCAAAGATGGTGCTCGGGGCTGATATGTTGAAGAAAAGTGCTGTTTCTGGATACGAACTGTGGTTAGTGTGCATCCAATGCAGCACTTTTCGTTTATAATTTCCAGAATATACTTTAATTGGTTTTCTTACAATCAAGCCTTTAATGCCGAAGGCATTATACATATGAATCCAATTTAAAATA